>DASXVE010000034.1 GCA_036504445.1 Candidatus Aquicultor sp. | reverse complement strand
GAGCTAAGAACGGTCTCTTTGATGCGCTCCATGCCGGAGACGGTGTCATCGACGGCGCCTTTGCCTTTGGTTGCGACAGATGAGGCTGAGTCGACTACGTCTGCTACCTCGTTGGCGCTTGCGGTGACTTCTTCAATTGAGGATACAAGACCGTCGATACCGGTTGCCATTTCGTTGACGCTTTGCACCTGTGATTGTGCGCTCCGGGCGACCTGGCTGATAGCTTGAGCGATCGAATTGACAATGCTGACAGCGTCGGCAGAGCCCTTCGACTGCTCGGCGGCACCTGTTGCAACCTGGCTGATAGCAGAAGTTATCTGCTCGGTGGTCTGATTCATCCCATCGGAGTTTATTGCAAGCTCCTGCGAAGAGCCTGAAAGCTTCTTAGAAGTCTCCATCAGGCGGATGCTCGAGGTACGTAACGGATTTATAAGGAATAGCTTGGCAAGTAAGATTATTGCTCCTGCCATAACCAGCGACAATAGGGTCGCGATTAATATCTCTACGCTTGCGCTTGTTGCACGTGCCTGAGCGGTATCTACTACTTTCACCCCGGCAGCTTGGGCTGAATTACCAAGGCCGCCATCATATAGGTGATCTAAGAACATTCGCTCTACTTTAAGCATTACCGGAAACTGCTTTTTAACATAGCTGCTATCGGTGTAATGATCGACAATATCTTTTGACGCTGCACGATATGCAACCCACTCTTTTTCGATGGCCTCCAAAGCTTTTTGATCGAACTTTTCCTTTTTTAGGTTAGCGATGCAGGTTGATATGTCCGCCGAGCGTTTTACGGATTTCTCCACAAACCCTTTGTCCTTCAGGTACACCAAGCTCAAAATGTTTGAGCGGTACCGCTGAACGTAATAGTTGAGATTAGCGTAGTCCGTGCCTGCTGCGCTGTATTGCTCGAGCGTATCCAAGGCGTTATCAGCCGAAACGATGCCGCTGTACCCGACAAAGCCCAGGATTAAAACAGGAATAACCATAGATGTTATTGCAATCAAAAGGACGTTCCCTATTTTAAAGTTGCGAAGCATATTGCCAAGCGATTTCATTGCCGTTCCTCTCGTTAGTACGAAATATTGCGTATTTACATGGTAAGGATATCGGCACGCTTAACAGCTATCTTTACGAATTCTTCAAGAATCTGTAAACGTTTGCAATTCTTTTTATGCCTGGTTTTGCCTGATAGGGCGAGCACAACGTTGCGTGATAGGTATAGCGCTTGTAACGCTATAGTTACTCTTGTGGTAAAAGAAAAGCGAGGGTTGTTATACCCTCGCTCTGTTCCTAAAGTGTTGTAGAATCGACCGTTCTACTTTTTAGTCTCTCACTTGTTGCACTGTGCTTTTGATTCTATATCGATAAATTTTTGTACAACCGCCGGTTCCCCGGTGCCTGATTGTGCTGTTACCGTTATCGGATATATGCCAAACGGCACAGAACTGTCTATCTGCCATGTCCATGATACCAGGCCATTTTGCTCGGTTTGCTTTGCGACAAACGCTTTTTCTTCGCCTTTCCCGCCCCTGTACCCGACTTGGACCGTGCATGTCGCATCGGGCGTTGCTTTAGCGAACACGGTTATGGCGGAACCGGGATAGACCGGTGACGGCATCGAGACAATATCGACCTGCTGGCTGGTAGCTGTTTGCTCGGGAGCTACAGCTGCCGCGTTCCCGGTGTTCGTTTGCTCCTGCGCAATATTATTCGCTGCTTTCAGCGTGGAACCGCCTGACTGCGTATGCCGGGTATCGTTTCGCGCTATACATGCTGTTACCAAAATCGCCAGGATAACGATGGAGAAGATATATAATCGCAGTTTCATAGCATTATCTATCTTACACTGTTGCAATGCGCCTGTCGACAGACAGGCCGCTAATTCCAGCCGTGAAGGCGCTACCGGAGCCTTGCTTCCACCGCATCCCAATTAATGTTTTTGAAGAACGCTTCAATATAGTCAGGCCGTTTGATCCCATAATCGAGCATGTAGGCATGTTCGAATACGTCCATTATAAGGATGGGGTTGCCTCCGGCTAAGTGCCCGGCGTCATGTTCGTTGATCCAGAAATTTATCAATCCGCCGGTGACAATATCCTGATAGAGAACCGCCCAACCAATACCGCGCATAGCACCTACTGCCCTGAATTCTTTCTCCCAGGCATCATAACCACCGAAGTCCTCAGTCATTTTCTGGGTAAGCTTGCTGCCACTGTCAAGCTCACCCGCACCCCCCAGATTCTCGAAATAGTATTCATGAAGACGCATACCGTCGAATTCCCAGCCGAGCCTGCGCTTAAGCTCTGCAAATTCAGGTGTGGCAGCAGTGCCTTCAACCACCATCTTCGCGGTATCTCCAAGGAGCTTGTTTGTATTGGTCACATAACCTTGATACAGTGTAAAGTGATTGGTTAGGAGCACCTCGCTAAAGCCCTCCATTCCGATAAGACCGCTAAAATCTCTCGCCGAATATGTCATATCTGGCCCCTTTCACATGTTTGTAAGCGCCCGGTGCTGATACGCTTGGTACGTTATTATATTCCATTTTCTCAATTTTTTAATCATTCATGAGTTGTGAGATATATAAAAGGCACATGATTTCATAGCAATGCAATGACGAAGACTTAGACCTCGCCGGCCGATCAATCTACCGGTTGGCGTAAATGCGAGCTTAAATGGGTATAACCATGACGTCAAGAAGTCAAACCCGCTATAAGGGTTCGATATACGCAGCCGGAGGCACATGGCATGAAACAGCCTTTTGAGCCCTTTCAAAACCAACCCGGTATCGAAGAACCGTGGCACCTTAGAAAAGATTTTAAGGCGCTTCTCTCTATTATGACGGATATATCATCTGAGCTCGATCTTGATGTGCTCCTGCGAAAAATTATTCATCATGCGGTGAGTCTTTGCGATGCAGGATCAGGGATCATCTTCCTCGTCGATCATGAAGGCTCGGTCGTTAAGCGGTACTCGTATAATTTGCCCGAGAGCTTAACTACTGTACCGATACCCCCCGGCAAAGGTGTTTTTTACGAGGCGATTACGACCCGAAAAACCGTTATCGTCAACAACTACCAGGCATATGAGAATAAGATCGACGCCTTTGAGCGGTTTGGTATAAAAGCGGTTTTAGCAACACCCGTTTTTAGCAAACAACAGGTCATCGGCTCGATATGGGTATACACAACATCTCCTGAACGCTCATTTACGGCATATCATGCCCGCTTGCTTGAAGCGGTAGCTGCACAAGCTGCTGTCGCCATCGAAAATGCCAGACTCTATGATTTACAACGAAAACACCAACGAGAGACCGAAGAGGCTCTTAACACAGCACGTATTTTGCTCGACGCCTCGAGCATGATCGGCTCATCTCTTAGCGTCAACCAAATTATGCAAAAGCTCTCAGATATGGCGGCCAACGTTACCGGGGGGAAGCGCAACCTGGTATTGCTCTACAACCCCCGGGACACGATGCTTGACGTTGTTGCGGGACACGAGAATAGTGTCTCGACCAGCACGCGCTACCCATGTGAAGCTTTCGGGCCCGAACTTTGCTCGGTATTTAAGCCAATAACCGATGTGACGTCGGAAAGTGAAATCCCCGTCATCACCAAAGCATCACAGCAAACAAAGGAACGGCTGGGCTTTTCCCGCGCACTAATAATTCCCTTGTCCGTCGGCAACCATGCCATTGGAAGCATCATAATAGACGAGCCGGACGACAGTGAGCTTACCGGTCATGAGATAGAGCTTATAAGCGCACTTGCGCGCCAAGCTGCTGTAGCCGCTGATAATGCCCGGCTTATTTCGACATTGAGAAGATCTTCGGCCGAACTTCGCGAGCGCAGCAAAGACCTGCAAACCTTACTCGAGGTTACGCTCGATATTACCGCCGGCCTTAACTTAAACGATCTCATGTACCGCATAGCTGAGAATGCGTCCGAGATTACGGGCGCAGACGTTGCAGCCGTAGGGCTTATCGACGAGCGAACCGGCTCGTTGACCTATCCCTTTGTCTATAATCTCCCGGAAGTACTGACAACAATTCAGATTCAGACCGGATTTGGGATGACCGGCATTGTTATCGCGAGCGGTAAGCCGCTCGTCGTCGATGATTACCAGCAACTTAATCAAAAGTTAGAAGTCTTTGCAGAAGCCGGGTTGCGGGCAACCGCCATGGTACCGCTGTGGTTTCGTCACAGGGTTATGGGTACGCTTTGGGTGTCAAGTAAAGATCCCGACAAGCGGTTTAACGAACGCGATGTCACAATTCTTGGAGGTTTGGGGCGCCACGCTGCGCTAGCGCTCGAGAACGCACGGCTTTATGAGAGCCTACGGGAGTCTGAAGAAGAAGCCCAAAGTCGCGCAAGAGAGCTGTCTATCCTTAACAACCTCTCGAATGCCTTATCGCAAACACTTGAGCTCGATATCTTACTCAATACCGCAATCGATAGCTTAACCGAACTACTAGATGCAGACGGCGCGGCGATTTTCATGCTTGACGAAGCGCGCCAGGAGCTGGTCATGGTGACCGACAAGGGCTTAAGCCAACCGTTTGTTGATAAGAGCCGCCGAATACCTGTCGGAGAGCGCCTGCCCGGCATTGTCGCCAAAGAGCAGAAACCGGTCATAATTGAAAACCTTGCCGAGCATCCCGGGTTTGAGGCCTCTTTCGTATACGACCGGTTCTTTAGCCTGGTAGGGGCCCCGATTAAATCTAAAAACAAAGTTATCGGGGTCTTGGCATTCGGCAGCCGCCGGCCCGGTGAGTTTACGCAAACCGACGCGACGCTGTTAGAAGCGATCGGCAATGAACTCGGCGTCGCAATTGAGAACTCCCGTCTCTATGAAACACAGCGGCATATCTCCGAGTCGCTACAGCGGAGTATGTTGCCGTCTCGCATCCCTAAAATCGATAAGATGGATGTCGGAACGCGTTACCTATCGGCGACAGAAGAAGCGCTCGTCGGCGGAGACTTCTATGATATCTTCAACACTGGTGGTAAATATGCCATGGTAATCGGCGATGTTTCTGGTAAGGGTATCGAGGCCGCGTCGTCTACATCAATGATTAAATATGTTCTACAGTCATACTTGTACGAGAACCCGTCTCCCGCATACGCCTTGACTGAAGCAAACAAAGTCGTAAGAAGGCAAATTGAACCCGGCGTGTTTATAACGGTTTTTTGCGCGGTTTATGATCCCGCAACCGGCTCGGTGACATTTACGAATGCCGGTCATCCCTACCCCTGCCTGCTGAACCATGCGAACAAAACGTGTTCGGCGCTGACCACAAACGACCCTGCTGTGGCGATTATCGACGACTATAGCTACAGCGAAGGCGTGATAACCATGCATCCTGGCGATATATTCACAGCGTTTACCGATGGAGTGCTGGAAACCCGTAGTGAAGCCGGATTTTTTGGCGAAGAACGCCTGCAAAATGTCTTGCTTGAGAGTGTTGACCAGCCTGCTCAAGGTATTGCCGATCACATAATCGATGCATGTTTCCAATTTTCGCACGGTCATTTAACCGATGACATAGCAATCGTTGTAGTCAAGGAGTTGGTTGACAACACTTCTTGTCAGTAGCATCCTAGAGAGATATAAAAGGTCAAAGGCGGGGCACATTACGTCGATAACTCAATTATGGCTGGAACAATCAGAATAGCGCTAGCACAAATTAATACTGTCGTCGGCGATCTCAAGGGCAACGCGGAGAAGATAGCCGGTCGGACCGAGCGGGCACGACAAGCGGGGGCGCAACTTGTAGCCTTTCCTGAGCTTGCCCTCTGCGGTTACCCACCCGAAGATTTACTGTTAAAACCTAAGTTCATCGAGGACATGAAGGCAACTCTCGCGTCGCTGTTGCCGGCTTCCGAGGGTATTATCGCGATCGTCGGACATGCGCAAATGACCGATGACCTCTATAATACCGCGGCCGTTCTCTACAACGGCAAGCTTATCGCCAACTACCACAAAATATTCCTGCCAAACTACGGTGTATTCGACGAGCAGCGCTACTTCCAGCGCGGCACGGAGATTCCGGTATTTCGAGCGGATGGTTTAACCTTCGGCGTTAATATCTGCGAGGATATCTGGTTTGCCGAAGGCCCGACCAACGAGCAGGCGCTCGAGCCTGGCTGTCAGCTGGTAGTTAATATCTCGAGTTCCCCCTACTATTGCCAGAAAGGCCTACTGCGCGAAAAAATGGTCGGCATGCGGGCATACGACAACCAGGTCTATATAGCGTATGTAAATACTGTCGGCGGGCAGGATGAGCTTGTCTTTGACGGGCAGAGCCTCGTTGCGGGGCCGGACGGCACTATCATCGCACGCGGTCGCCAATTTGCCGAAGACCTGGTTTTAGTCGATCTTGATCTCTCACTTGTATCATCAAAGCACCTCTTCGACCCGAAGCGCAGGCAAAGGATGCGCAGAATTGGCGCTGATCCGGTGGCCGAATATGCTATCGATGACTTTGAAGTAGCGCCGGTACAAGAGGTTGCCGGCGCTATGATCGAGCCTAAGCTGGCGCCGGTTGCCGAGATTTACGAAGCGCTCAAGACCGGCCTGCATGATTATGTGCGTAAAAACGGCTTCGAAACGGTCGTGATCGGCATAAGCGGGGGCATTGACTCAGCTCTTACCGCTGCTATCTGCGCAGATGCGCTTGGCCCAGATAACGTGGTAGGTGTTGCCATGCCGTCCCGTTACTCGTCAAAAGAAAGCGTTGAGGACGCAGAGGCGCTCGCTCGAAACCTCGGTTTCAGGCTTCTTAATATCTCAATCGAGCCGGCGTTTGCCGCCATGAAAGCATCTCTTGCTGAAGCATTTGACGGCCTGCCGGAGGATATTACGGAAGAGAATATGCAGCCGAGAACCCGAGGCATGATTCTCATGGCGCTTTCTAATAAGTTTAACTGGCTGGTTATCGCAACCGGCAACAAGAGTGAAATCGCTGTCGGCTACACCACGCTCTACGGTGATATGGTCGGCGGTTTTGCGGTCATTAAGGATGTCCTTAAAACAACAGTGTATGAGCTATCTGAATACAGGAATTCTCTCGAGGCTCGACCGGTAATACCGGGGCGAGTTATAACAAAAGAGCCTTCGGCCGAACTTAAGCCTAACCAGAAAGACGTCGACACACTTCCACCCTACCCGATTCTCGATACGATTCTCAAAGGCTATGTTGAATCGGAGAAAAGTATGGCCGACCTCATCGCTGAAGGATTACCCGCCGACTACGTGCGCTGGGTTATCCTGAAAGTCGATCAAAACGAGTATAAGCGCCGCCAAGGACCGATCGGTATTAAGATCAGCCGGCGCGCATTTGGTAAGGACCGGCGCATGCCGATCACTAACGCCTACCGTGAACGACCGTAACCAGCCTGGATAAGCTGAGCCTCAAGTTTATCGTTAGCTTATAGGATAGCGGTAGTATTACGATCTGCAAACCTCGTATCGGTCGGGCTTCCCTGGTTAAGCATGAGCGTTCCCCCAATGTATCCGATGGATGGTGCGAGTGGCCGAAGTATAGTTTTTTCCTGGAGCGTTAACGCGACATCAGCCATTGTTCGCATCGTACAGTAGTTTTGAAGTGGTCTAGGCGGGTATAAGTTAAGCGTGATGGCCATATATCCGTTATGCTAATCTAAACGGGGCGTATATGAAAATTTTTTCTGTGAAGCCCGGCAAAAATGGCATTAAGGAAGGAAGGGCCTCTCTTGCCCGCCCACTGCTCGGTCTACTTGGTTTATGTATTTTTAGTCTTACGGTCATGCGGCCACATAGAAAGCGAAGGCACTTTTTTTATCGCAACCTGTTTGAAAACGCAAATGAGGCAATGTATCTTGTTGACCCAAACGGATGGACAATTATCGATATTAACCGGCGCGGTGAAAAACTTACCGGCTATAGCAAGGCCGGTATTAGAGGCTTGAAGGTAAGTAAACTCTTGCCATTCGATCCAGTTCAAGCAAAGCAGACATTCGAGGAAGCAATCACCAAGGGCTTTACACAAACGGTATCATGCTTTCAGCTTAGGAAACAGGATGGATCCGTGGCGACCGTTGAACTAGCCGCCTCGACGATTCCTGATAACGGAAGACCGCTCGTGCAGGTAATAATACATGACGTAACTCACCACATAGAAGCCAAACACGAGCAACAACGCGCCCTGCGTGAACTGGAAGCGATAAACGAAACCACGCTGCAACTAACGTCGAGCCTTGAGATGCCGGACGTTCTCCATAACGTCATCGAGCAAGCAACCAAGCTGCTTGAAGGAAACGCCGGTGTTATCGGGGTTTACGACCAGCGTTTGCAGAAGCTTACTAACTTTGAAGTTTATGGGCTTCCTGAAGCAATTAAAGAGCAAAATAAAGAGCTCATACAAGTAAGTTTTGAAGTCGTAGAGCTATCCCAAAAGCCCACGATCATCAATGACTATCAGTCGCGTGGCCGCTTTAGCCCTCTCGTCGAATACGGCGTTCAAGCCCTCATTGCAGCTCCGTTTCTCTTTGATAAAGAAGTACTTGGCGCCGTTGCGGTTATGAGCACATCCCCAACCAGGAAATTCAATGAGCATGATGCCTCGCTCCTATCGACTATTTCGCATCCAACTGCAATCGCCGTGCAAAACGCACGCCTCTTTAGCAAAGTTAGGGCTTCAGAACGCGAGCTTCTTGAGCGAGCCCAGGACCTTGAAAAGCTCAGTGCGGTTACGCTTGAGATTACCTCGCTGCTCAATCTCGATGATTTGTTGGCTAAGATTGCAGAACATGCAGCAGAGTTCTCAGGTGCCGATGCCGGATTTGCCGGTGTTATCGATAGGCAGAGCGGCAGAATTGAAGCACTCAGCTCATACAAACTGCCCGAGGAAACCATTGCAAGTTGCACTAAAGTCGCCAACGATATGGTTAAGAACAGTGTGCGGCTCCGCACAACGATTCAAGAAGCATCGACTAATATAAAAGATGTAGCCTCACAAAGCAGTCCCCGGGGGTTCTTGTTGGTGCCTGTACTCACGAATGGCAAAGTGACAGCTGTCATAGGCGTCTGCTTCCTGTCATCTGATAAGGTTATCGATGAGTACCATCAGAGCCTTATCGAGGCGATTGCCACCAAGGCCTCGGTTGCCATCGAGCATGCTGTTCTGCATAAACAGCTTCAGGAGTCGCTTGGGACATCTCACATACTTCTCAAAGCGTCGGAGACAATCGGCCGCTCGCTCGATATTAAAGAAACACTCAATGAGCTTGTTAACGCCGCGGTCAAGAGCACCGGCCTCGACCATTCTAATATTGGTATGTTCGACCCCGCCCATGAAGAGCTGGTCATGGCGACGAGCTACGGTGCGCTTCTGCCGGTTGGGATGCGGTTTCAGCTATTTAAGGAATGTCCTGAGGCTATGAAGCTTACGAACGGCACTCTGGTAGTTGCGGACAAAAGCGACCCATCGATATCTCCGGAGTTTCACAATTTCCTTGACCGCATTAAAACTGAATCAGCTCTGGTCATGCCCCTGATGCGAGGCAATGTGCTTCTCGGAGTAATGTGTTTTGGCAGCCGGTACACCCACCACTTTACCAACCACGAGATCGAGATCGCTAAGGGAATCGCCGGGCAAGCAACTATAGCGATCCAGAATGCGCAGCTGTACATGCAGACGAAAACTGAGCTTGAGCGTGAACGACATATCGCCGAAGCCCTGCAGCGAAGTCTTTTGCCAATGAAATTGCCGCCTATTAAGAATACCGAGCTTGGCGCTTTTTATGAATCGTCAACCAAAGAAGCGCAAGTCGGCGGTGATTTCTATGATGTTATTGCTCTACCTAACAACAAATATGCGATCTCTATAGGAGACGTCAGTGGCAAGGGCATTGAAGCGGCGGCGGCAACAGCAATGGTTAAGTGCATCATCCGGACTTTTCTTTACCAATACCCATCACCCGGTTTTGCTCTGTCACAAGCGAATTCATCGCTTAGCAGGCAACTTGGTAAAAGCACATTCGTAACGGTATTTTGCGCCGTCTATGATTATGAAACCGGGCAGATCGTATACACAAATGCCGGGCACCCACATCCCTGCCACTTTGACAGCCAAAAGAATGGATGTTTTCAGCTACCGAGCGCAGACCCCGCTCTCTGTTTGCTCACGAATTATAACTACCATGAACAAGTTGCGCACATGTCCCCCGGAAGTATGCTTGTTACCTTTACCGACGGAACTACCGAGGCACGGCGGGGGCATGAATTCTTCGGTGAGGAGCGCCTGATAAGTGTAATTGAAAAATCGGCGGCAAAGTCTGCGCAAGGTGTTGCAGACGCCATAATCCAGGCTTGCCTCGAATTTGCTGAAGGTAAACTCGAAGACGATATTGCGATTCTGGTTCTTAAGCATCGCTAGTAATGACTGTATATTGTACTTAAGCCACCTGGTTAACCTGCCGATAGTGTACCTATAGTGCAAATAAACTATAGGAATGTGTATTATGGTTAATCAAGAATTCTTGAAGCTCTGGGAATCATATAGCAGCTTAAGGCTCATCAGTGAAGAGCGTGATATCTTCCTAAAAGAATGTGAACTTATTCTGTACCTCGACGATGATATCCTTGAGATGGCTCTCAAAGTTGCATCGCAAAAGAGGAATTTCGATTTACAATACATCGAAACTGTCGGCCTTCACCTACGGCAATACCTGCATCGCCTTAATTATGAATCGATCGAGGGCGATGCCAAAGAAGAAGAGCCGCAGAAAATCCACTCAAAAAAACACCTTACGCTTATACCTGGCGGTAGTATCTAACTTACCTCTTCGATAAATGCATTTATGGAACCATTAGAGCCGGCTTTTCAGCCGGCTTTTTTATTTAACCAGCCTTTCCGTATATTGAGTGCCCTGCGGTTCTCTAGCCGAGCTCTGCCGCACGTCTGTCAGCCATAGAACGTGGATGGAGCTGTTCACCTTCTGCATATGCAGCCACAACACGAACGCGCTCGTTTGCCCTAATCTTATCTACAAGAATGAGTAGGACCAGCAAAACAAGCATCGTGTTCAATACCAACATCCCAATCGGTGTTCTGGCAAAAGCAAGCGCGCGGCCGACACCAGGTATCACAAAAACCGCTGCTCCAACCAGCCGGCGTTCATCAACCAAGACCTCATCGGTATGATTATTGCTGTCCCCCTTCGTACGCAAGTACACACTTCCGTTATCAATGCTCGTACCTATAACACGGTGGCTTATGAGCACGTTTGGCGAACGCCCATCTCTATATACGACGATTTGCCCCGGGAACACACTTTGGATATTTGCAGTTTTAAATACCATCAGCGAGCCCGCCGGCATATGTGGCTGCATGCTGTCGGTCTTAACGATGAGAAGACCTGCCCGACCACAAGCTATATAAGTGAAACCTATCAAAAAAACACCGACTAAGGTAATTGTTGCCGCACATAGAGCTTTGTCCAGCAACGTCCCCCTTCTAACTCTATCCCTTGCTGAAGCCATCAAACGGATCATAACCGCCCCCCTATCTCTAGCTTACAGGGCGCCATTGCTCTGCATTGAACTGGAATTTCGCCGTGGCTGTTGTTTCCTCATCGACGTCGGCTTCTTGCGGTATCCATACCTTGAAATTCACGATTCGCCCATTGTTGGGGCCCCCGCCCGCAACACCTTCCTGCTTAGCAAGCCAACCGGTTGCCATAGAACTCAAAGGACCCGACCAAACCTCGTTGGTCGTTGTGTCTTTAACTTCAACCATCACCGCATTCCATAGTTTAGTACTTGTGCCGGTCTGACGCACAGCCTGTACCTTATAGAAAAACTTGGTCGGCTTTCCGCTGAACACTGTTACCGTACATTCCTGGGCCGGCCCCCCGGGCATAATACCGGAAAGCTGCATAAACGGCTCAGGATCGGTCCCTAAACACATCGCCCCCGATGTGATGGTGTTATCCATGTTCTCGGCCTCTGCCGTCATATACGCGAACACACCACCTACAAGCATCGATGCCACCAGCGTAATCCCCAAGAGCACCACCATTAGCTTCTTCATCCGCTTACCCCCTTTTAAATATAACTAATTGCCGCTTGCTGTTTACCGCTTACCACCTGCTGCTTGTCTCTAACCACTTCCCATTATTCTCTGGAATTTACTCACTGCTTTTTCGTTTGCTTGTTGTGTGTCGTGATCTGTTTGCGGGCTTAGATCAGTATCATTAGGCGCCTATATGCTTTAGCACAAATGCATCGTAGCGCATCAGCGTATAGGAGTCAAGCGATTCTACTAAGGTTTTATTGCATAGTTAAAGAGACTTGCCTGCGGCTGCATGGCGCTAAGCGATTGGGCCGGTTAAGGTCTTGAGGTGTTTGTGGTTTGTAAGAGTTTCCAGCTTATAAGACATCGCTAATATGTGCGAGAATATCTGCGATATCGCGGTAAATCTTACCGGCGCCTGCCGATTTGAGCGTGGCTTCGGGATATCCCCCGGTTATTACTCCTATGGTAAACATCCCGGCAGCGACACCCGCTTTTATATCATGGGGACTATCGCCTACTACAACTGCGTGCTCCGGGCTTACATTGAGCTCGGCGGCGGCTTTTAGGAATATCTCCGGATCGGGCTTTGAGCGTTGTGTGTCTTCACCTGTTACCACTGCATCCAGCATGGATTTGATGGAGAGCAGGTCGCTATAGTAATCGGCGTCACGGCGTATGGTTGAAGTTGCAAGCGCCGTTTTTATGCCGCGTTCTTTAAGGAGCGTAAAGAGCTCTTTCACCCCGGGAAACGGTTTAACGGCAGGTAGATACTGCTTATATATCCGCCATTTCTCCTCGACAATGGTTTGGGCCGCGTCTTGCCCTGCTTCCGGCAGAAGTGCTTGTGCTATTTCGACGGCACGTCTACCTATCTGCGGCTGGATATCATCCGCATATAACTCTATACCGGACTTCTCGAACGCCTGCATCCAGGATTGTATATGAAACATGGTCGTGTCGACGAGCGTACCGTCGATATCAAAAATAAAAGCCCTTATATCCATTATTAAATCCTTATGTTCTGCTATTGCCATCGGCTATAAGCAAGTATACCGTATGCTATGCAAACGCCCATATATCATAAATACTTTTCCGGATTACCTGTTCGTACCGAGAGTGGACTATGCGGCGGCGCTTTGAACGGCCAGATCATAAATTTCTTGTGCCAGGTGACGTATAGTATCGGAGCCCTCGACCTCGGTGCGCCAAGAAAGAGGAATGCCTTGAATACCCAGGTGCGCGCCTGCAAAGGCACCGGCAATAGCGGCAGTCGTATCCGTATCGTTTCCCGCATAGATTGCGTGGTAGACAACCGTTTCAAAGCTCCCCGGATTTGCTAAAAAGCTGTAGAGAGCACTTGGAACGGTCTCGACTACATAACCGCTGGTTCCAAGCTCTACAAGCGCATCGTCCACCGGTGTTCCTTGTTCAAGAAGCTTCTGGGCAGCTTCGAGTTGTAGCAGTATATCGGATGGTTCGAGAAATTCCACGGTTGACGGAATTAAATCCCGCAGATCGTTGATATTGCTGACCAGGCGCGATATAACATACGCAACCGCAATGCTACCCTGTATGGCTTCATGATTGTTGTGGGTTATAATTGCGTCGTTTCGTGCGTCTTCCCGGAGCTTAGCAGAATTGCGCATGTCGAGTAGTCCAATGGGTGCAACCCGCATGGCGGTACCGTTTCCGGCAGCCCAATCCGCTTTTATGCCGCTCGAACGCCAATCCGCGCCCTCTTTCAGGTTGGCGAGAGCCTGCTGCGTCGTGCTTCCAATGCCCCGCCAATCGCCGGAATCATACCATGCCAGGTAACTACTCGCGGCCCGCTCAGAATTAAAATCGCCGGCATTGGCAATGCTTTTGGCAAGCGCAATTGCCATTTTGGTATCGTCTGTCCATTTACCGTCGCTCCAGCGCCATATTTCATCAAGAAAATCACCCATGCCCAAGGTGGCACGCCGGACCGACTCCGTGGAATACCCCTCCAACCGTGAGCCAAGCGCATCCCCTATGGTCAGGCCAAATAAACATCCGACGAATCTATCTCGCACACTTATCACGCTTTATGCCTCCGATACTCGTATAGAGTGAGTATACCCGAAATGCAAATGCCATATTAACCTTACCTGCGCTAAATTCGCTTTTTAAGCGCAAAAAGAAGCCGGAGATTCATCTCCGGCTTGATCGGTTATTGTCTAGAATTAGTGCCTATGATTTCTCGTCTTCATCGAGATATTTTGAGAGAACGGCTTCAATACCGCTTATATCGGCAGCCTTACCCTCATCCTCGGCCTGCTGTGCCGTATCGTTTTCAGGTTCGCCGCCATCTACGGCAACATCGTTTGATGTACCTTCGACATCTAGTATCTGGTTCTTACCGGCCGGTTTTGTTGCAACCGGTTCTTCCGCTGCAGCTGCGGGTTCCTCTACTGCGCTTGCCGGTTCGATGATCGTTACCATGCCGAGCGTTGAGCTGCCTGCGGGTTCGGCCTCGCCGGTTTGCTCATTACCAGTCACGGGCGACGCTAGGAGTTCATCTTGTGCCGCTTCCGCCGCCGGTTCTCTTTCTTTGATAAAGGCTATCACAAGCCTAACCATTAAAAACAGAGCGATTAATGATACCACGCCGAATATTACGGCAGTTAAAAGATTGCTATCCATACACCAGCCCCCTATGTTTGTCTTACAGATTATGTTAACGCTAAGAAGTGCGCTTAGCAAGCCATTTCGCACACTACACGCTATTACCGGTGTGGATTTTGATTGTTTTTAGCACAAAATAAATGGGAATACCGAATATGTGTAGGAGCGTGGGAGGTGAACTTGATGAACGTAAACGAGATCATGACAAAAAACCCGGAAAGTGTCCAGGTAACAGACCCAATTGACGGGGTCGCAGCATCCATGCGGGATCTTGACGTGGGCTTTATGCCAATTCTAGACGGTGATATTCTCGTTGGAGTTGTCACCGACCGCGATATAGTTCTGCGCGCCGTCGCAGAGGATCTCGATATCGAAGACGACAGTATTGGCGAGATTATGAGCGGTAATCTGCAGATAGTCTCACCCGACACCGATATTAACGACGCCGCCATGGTTATGGAGCGGTTTAAGATAAGAAGACTTCCTATCGTAGACGATAACGGCGTGCTGATCGGTGTTATCTCACTTGGTGATATAGCGGTACGTACACAAAATATTGATCAGGCCGGGGAAATCCTGGAAGAGGTTTCAGAGCCGGCGCATCCACGGCGGGCTGCGTAATATGCAACGCACGATAATATATAGATTCCAAGATAAAAATCTCTGGGTTTATACCCAGAGATTTTTATCTACTTATTTACTCTTTTGTATCTATTCTTCGGCCTTTGGGCCTTCCTGCTGGTCGTCTTGCGTCGTCGATATCCTGTATGCCAGGTATGCAAAGCCAAGGATGACGACTAAAATCACCAAAGCGACTATTTGCTCTATCGTCACGTGTACCTCCTAAGACCTGATTTGACCGGTTCCTTGTATAACGTATTTCGTAGAGGTGAGTGCTGTCAAGCCCATCGGCCCGCGCGCGTGAAGTTTCTGCGTGCTAATGCCAATCTCAGCACCGAGGCCGAACTGGCTGCCGTCTGTAAAGCGAGTGGATGCGTTCACATAGACTGCCGCAGCATCTACCTGCTGGGTAAACTTTCGTGCCGATTCCAAATCTTCAGTGATGATGGCTTCAGAATGCATCGTCCCGTAGGTGTTGATGTGGTCGATTGCCTGCTGCACCGAATCAACAACCCGCATGGCGATTTTCAGATCGACGTATTCGGTGTACCAGTCTTTTTCGGTGGCTTCGAGCGCCTGCGGCACAAGTTTGCGCACCGTCTCATCCCCCATAATCGTCACGCCGTTTGCCGTAAGATCCGCCGCAACTCGCGGAATAAAGGTATCGGCAGCTGCACGGTTGACGAGCAGCGTTTCGGCGGCATTGCACACGCTCGGGCGCTGGCATTTTGCGTTAATGACGATTCTGTCGGCCATATCGAGGTCGGCGCTTGCATCGACATAGATGTGGCAATTGCCGGCACCGGCCCACAGAACCGGAACGGTTGCCTCGGAGACAACGGCGTGAATCAGCTCGGGGCCCCCTCGCGGCACAAGCAGGTCGACGTAGTGGTCGAGCTTCATAAGCTGTGTCGCCGTGTCTCTGCCCGGTGTGGCGAGCGTCTGGATGGCTTCACGCGGCAGACCCGCTTCGGCTGCGGCGTTAGCGATTACCTCGGTAAGCACCACGTTTGAATTATGCGCCATCGACCCACCGCGCAGAATGATTGCGTTACCGCTTTTTATACAGAGGCTCGCAGCCTCAACCGTCACGTTCGGCCTCGCCTCGTAGATAATAGCGATTACGCCGAGCGGCATCCGTACTTGATGCACATCAAGGCCGTTCGGTAACCTCCACCCTTTGAGCGTCTCGCCGACAGGGTCGGTCAGCACCGCTACATCGTAGAGGCCCTCAGCCATTTCTTTAATGCGTACCGAGTTAAGCATAAGCCGGTCAAGCATCGACGAGTTTATGCCGCGCTCCGCTGCCGCTTCCATATCCTTCTCGTTCGCCGCCAAGATCCGCTCGCTGTTGGCGACAAGCGCCTCGGCCATACTGATAAGCGCGTTGTTCTTCTGTGCAGTATCTAGCGTCGCCATAATTCTCGAAGCCGCCCTGGCTTTTTTACCGATTTCCGCTACTGCGGCCCGTATACTATCAATATCCGCCATCATACGCCTCCTTATCGCAATATTACTAAACAGTCTCTATGAATAACCTCTTCATCTACAAAATCCGGGTATTGTGAGAGGACTTCTGCGCTTTGCAGCCCTTTAATCTGTGTAACTTCTTCAAACGAATAATTGGTGATTCCTTTTGCAAATATTCGACCTTTCAGGTCTTTAATATCGACCGCGTCGCCCCCTTCAAACTGCCCCTCGCTTGCAACAATACCCGCCGGCAACAAGCTTTTACCGCCCCTGATAAGCGCGTTTGCAGCCCCGTCATCTACGGTAATCGTACCGTCAGTGGCTTTACCGAACGCAATCCACAGTTTGTGGGCGCTTAAGCCCTTGGCACGCGGTACGAAAAACGTACCGACGGCTTTCCGGTCCATAATATCTACGAGGATATTTTCTTTGCGGCCGTTGGCGATGAACATTCCTACCTTGCCGAACACGGCAATTCGCGCGGCTTGCAGCTTGGTCACCATACCCCCGGAACCGAAATGCGTCCCGGCGCCCCCGGCCAGCCCGGCAATATCATCCGTAATATCGGTAACCTGATCGATGAGACAAGCATCCTCGCCCTGCTTGCGCGGGTCGCACGTATAAAGCCCGTCGATGTCCGAGAGCAGGACAAGCACGTCGGCCTGAACCAGGTTTGCGACAAGCGCGGCTAACGTATCGTTATCGCCAAACCTGATCTCATCAACGGCGGTAACATCGTTTTCGTTTACAATCGGGACTATTCCCAAATCGAGCAGTGTACTGAGAGCGTTGCGGGAATTGAGATATTGCTGCCGGTGGATGATATCGAATTGGGTAAGTAATACCTGGCCAACCCTAAGGTTGTACTTATTGAAGAGCGTTGCGTATTCATGAAGAAGAAGACCTTGGCCAACGGAAGCCGCTGCTTGCAGCTCGGGAATAGCGGTGGGCCGTGCCTGGAGCCCGAGCCCTTCCACCCCGGCCGCAATAGCCCCCGATGACACGATTATTACCTCGTATCCCCGGCTCTTTAGCCCGGCTAATTGGCTTGTGATGTTTTGCAATTGCACATGGTCGATTTCGCCAGTGCTTTTAGTAATAGTGCTCGTCCCTAATTTAACGACAATTCGACGAGCATTGCGGAAGACATTCAGTCCTTTGCATTAACACACCTCTATGTGAAAAATAATCTAATCTATATTGTAGCACGTTTACGTGGCCTTATGTAATATCGATATGGCAAGCGTTTACGTGGCCGGATACTACGGCTTTTTACTTGCGTTCAAGCAGCGTATGCTATTCATTTGACGGATAGAAATCGAATGTCATATCGCCGATGCTCACAGTATCGCCTTCTTGAGCACCGGCTTCGGCCAGCAAGTCCTCAACACCGATTTTTTTCAGCGTTTGCTGCAGGTGAACAACAGCATATTCATTTTCAAAATCGGTCATGATAACCATTCGCTCAACGTTTTTGCCGTGGACAACCCATACATCGCCCGCGCGCTCAACTGTTATCTCCTGGGGATTCTCCGGCTCGGCAATCTGCTCGGTGAACGATTTTTCAACTTTCTCTTTATGCTCTACCCGGTCGAGCATATCGGCGATTGCATAGACCAACCGGTCCACTCCGGTTCCCACCGCAGCCGATATTGGATAAAACGGCATATCATGCTCCTGCATGTACGCCTCGACTCTTTCGATGTTGCTTTGCGCTTCAGGCAGGTCGATCTTATTGCCTGCAACGATTTGCGGGCGATCGGCCAGATCGGGATCGTAGAGCTCGAGTTCGCGGTTAATCGCTTCGAAATCGTGAATAGGATCGCGTCCTTCAATCGCCGCAAGATCGAGGATATGAACGATAAGACCTGTACGCTCGATATGGCGCAGGAAATCATGCCCCAGTCCTTTGCCTTCATGAGCCCCTTCAATCAGACCAGGGATATCGGCGACGACGAAACTGCGGCCATCCGGTACTCGTACGACACCAAGATTCGGCACGAGCGTGGTAAACGGGTACTCGGCGATTTTCGGCCGGGCCGATGAAACCCTGCTGATAAGCGTCGATTTCCCCGCACTCGGGTATCCCACCAAACCCACATCGGCAAGCAGTTTTAGTTCGAGCATTATCCAGCGCTCATCCCCCGGCTCACCTTTTTCGGCAAATGACGGCGATTTTCGTGTCGGATTAGCAAAGTGCGCGTTTCCCCTACCGCCCAAGCCCCCACGGGCTGCGATGTAACGTTCACCGGGCTCGGTTAAATCGGCGAGCGGGTTACCGTCTTCGTCGCGCACGATGGTACCGGGAGGTACTTTAAGGATAATATCTTGACCGTTTCTACCGTGTTTATTCGACCCTTGTCCGTGCTGGCCTCGCTCCGCCTTAAAATGGCGCGAATAATGGAAGTCCATGAGGGTTCGCAAATTATCATCGACCTCGACGGTAACGCTGCCTCCCCGGCCACCGTCACCGCCGTCCGGGCCGCCTTTGGGAACATAACGCGCGCGGTAAAAACTTGCAACGCCGTTGCCGCCGTTACCGGCCTTTACGAATATTTTTGCTTCATCTATGAACGCGCCTGATGGTTTCACTTAATGCCCTCATTACTTACCCGCAGCGCGTGCCTGCGTTAATGTGCAGCTTTGTTGCCGCCGTATCTTCGCTGCGCTATTCCGTCATTATTCCCAAAACGAATTCCCAAGATAAACCCCTAAACCAAAAAAGCCACAGTTTCCTGTGGCTTTAGCAGCAATATTGTCGAAGTTACTCCTTGACAACCGGCTCGCTGAAAACGCTTACCTTGCGGGTGCCTTTGCCGTTGGTTCCTTCGAACGCTACATACCCATCCATTTTAGCGAAGATGGTGTAGTCGCGGCCAAGCCCAACATTCTGACCCGGTTTAATTTTTGTGCCGCGCTGGCGAATTATAATACTCCCCGCGCTTACACGCTCACCACCGAAAGCCTTAACACCAAGTCGCTTAGACTCGCTGTCGCGACCGTTCCTGGTACTTCCCATTCCTTTTTTATGTGCCATCTATCTCACCTCAACAAAGCTGAAAACTGTAGTCTTGGATTTGAACATCCCGTCTATTATATTGGCCTGCTAAACTTTTGTCAATTGCGTATTGTAAACGCTTGGATAACGAGCAACTAAAACGGAGCCTTATGGAAAGGCTCCGTTACTAAAATACATGTATTAATAGTATCCCTATACCTTACGCGCTGTGTAACGCTATATTCGGTTTGCCAAACTATATCTAGTGCTGCGTATTATGCTGTGTTTTATGCTGCGTTTTCGTCGGTTCCCTGGAGGAACTCGTTGTAGACGATCTTCTCTTCTTGTTCTATCAGAGCAGTGAGGATGGTGTTAAGGCGATTGTAGTCGCGCCTGTATGTTAGATGGGAGCCACCTTGGCAATACGTATCCAAGAACAGAATCAAGACCGCCGATATTTTGGCGATGTCTCGTGTGAACCAATCAAGCGTGCGCTGCAAGCTTAAGTTGTTAAAAGCGATATCACGAAGCCTTGGATAGAGCTCCTCGTTCTCTTTTCTCAAGTGGGCGAGCAATGCCGATTTCACCGAGCGCAATTCCGTGTGGCCTTCCTCGGATTCGACATTAATATTTTTAAGGTGTTCGAACGAGAGCGTTAAATCCAGGTGCTCCGTTCTGAGTTCTTCGATCAGTGTTGACATGTGGCCTCCCCATCGATGTTGTATTCTTTGCTAACTGAAATTAACATCGGCGTACCGGGGTAACTCTTGAGGCCAATTTGGCAGTATTTTGAGGGTATTTGTAAATATTTTGTGACTTGCCGCGCTACGCCTTCGTCCAGGGGCACATGCGATGCTCGATGAAATTTAAAACTTCATAGATGAGAACCCCCATAAGCGCCATTGCAACGATTCCGCCGAACATGTCGGCGTAGTTAAAGCGGCTCCATGCATCCATGATGTAGTAACCGAGCCCCTCCTCAGTAGCAAACGACTCGGCGAAGAAAAGCACGGCTATCGCCGTACCGGAAGCGATGCGAAGAGCGGTGAACATTTTCGGCAGGCTTGCGGGATAGATCGCGTGCTTATATATCTGCCATTTGGTGGAACCCAGCGATTGCATCGAGAGTACGGTTTGGCGCGGGATTTCCCTAGCGGCATCGCGGGTGGTCACTAATATCTGAAAGAACACAATGACGGTAATAAGGACGATCTTGGAGAGATTGCCCAGCCCCAGCAACAATAAAAGAATCGGTAAAAAGACGATTTTCGGGATTGGGTACAACACGAACACAATCGGCCCGAAAAAGCGGTCGAGCCACTCTTCCCTGCCCAAAATCAGGCCGGCTGGAAGTGCGAGCGCCACACCGGCGATTATACTCACGCATACACGGTACAGGCTGACAAGAAAGTGCCATGAGAGTTCCCCCGGCACCAAACGGAAGAAGTCGGCAAATACGGTGATCGGTGACGGCAACGCTTCCATATCAATTGCGAGCGAAATCCCTAACCAGATTATGAGAAGTGCGATTGTTGCGCCGACATAGCCCTTGAATTTATCCAACGCATACGCCGCCCTTTAAAAGCCCTCGCAAACGGGCACAGTGATCGAAAAATCCCAGCGAGTTACGGTAATCGATACCGCCCATCTCGTCATTGGTTACCACATCGGTGATACTCCCGGGGCTTCCGCCCATAACGGCTATCCTTTTTCCTAAGAACGCCGCTTCTTCAATGCTGTGCGTGACCAGAACTATGGAGATTGACGTGCCCCGGTCGCGCCGGATATCGAGTACGGTATTTTGCAAATCCTCGCGGGTTAAGGCATCGAGCGATGAAAACGGCTCGTCCATTAAAAGCAGGTCGGGCTCGAGCGCAAGCGAGCGCGCTATGGCCACACGCTGGCGCTGCCCTCCGGAGAGCTGCCCCGGATACCGGTCGCGCATCTCCCAGAGCCCGAGACGCTTTAGGATGTCTTCGACATGCTCGCGCACATCCGGTTTAGGCACATGCCGCACTTGAAGTCCAAGTGCGGCATTGTTAAATACTGTTTTCCAGGCAAACAACCCAAAGTCTTGCAAGATAAGCGCGGTCTGCCGGCGCCGGCCGACTACCGGCTCGCCGTTTATGGTTATGGTGCCCCGCGTTGGCGCAATCAAGCCGCTAAGCGAATAGAGCATGGTTGACTTGCCGCATCCCGATGGGCCGATAATCGCAAGTGCATCGCCCGCCGGGATGGTAATGGTAACGCCATCGATTGCGGTTACGCTCCGGCCAAACCCTGTATAATCAACGCCGAGGTCGGTAATCTCTATTGTCGACACTACTAGGGTTTGACCTCCTTGTTGACGATGTCGTCATAGGTGAGGCCGGGTTTAATAATCTTCTTTGTTTCCATCCACTTGAGCAGCCTGTCGACATCGGCCTTTGCCGGAAGCTGTGCCGTCGGATAGGTATTGATTTTATATGTCTTGGCGATCGGTGCCGGGAGTTTCGCTTTATCAACAAGCAACTGGCGATACGCATCCGGGTTCTCATTAATGAGTTTTACCGCATCGTTTTGAGCGGAGAGCATGCTCTTAACCGCGGCTTTATTAGCATCAATAAAGTCATTTCTAAAGATGAGAACAACCTGCGAGAGGTTTGCGCCCTTAGTATCGTCGATGATAACACGCGCGCCCTTGCTTACGGCAAACGAAAGAAGCGGATCGGGCAATGAAGCTGCCCTTACCTGCCCGTTCACCAGGGCATCAACGCGAACCGGCATGGCTTTTATCTCAACTTTTCTAATGTCGGTGTCCTTGAAGCCTTTGCTTTTAAGAAGTTCGTCGACAGTGTACTCGATGATCGTGTTGCTCGATATGGCAATCGGCACACCTTTGATCTGGTCGACGGTTTTAAGATCGGTTGCCTGCGGCGGCACGAGAATACCGAAGCGCCCCTCAGCCGGTGTCGCACCAAGCAGAACGCTTACGACGGAGATATCCGTACCGCTTTGCTTAAGCGCACCCACCGCAACCATATCGCCAACGGCGGCGTCGATCTGGCCCGCTTGCAGCGCGGCATCACGCTCTTGTGCGCTTTTAAACACCGTGAGCTCGATATCGAGGTCTTTATCTTTAAACAAACCTTTTTGCTGGGCAACAAAGATTGGAAGTGCGTCCTCAATCGGCAATGTCCCGACCCTAACTTTTACGACTTGATTTTTCGCTTGCGTGGTAGAGCTGCTATTCGCCGTAGATGATTGTGTGCCTTGCTTGGCACACCCCGCTCCTATTACCATAAGTGCGAGAATAACCAGCCCTGCAATAATTCGCTTCATTCATTTCCCCCTTAAAGTATTGCGTCGAGTGTATGGATGCACGGCGTGTATGCCTCATATTGTACATATGTGAACGGTTTGTCGCTACAAGGATATTAGCATAACTGATACACGCGTGTAAGTGGAATATATGCGGTGTAAGCGGCCATAATTTCCAGCAATGCAACTGCTACCGTTCGAGTATCCGCCCTGTTCGCCTGCTGCTAAAAAGTTTGAGCGCTTCAAACCAGAGCACGCTGGCGAGACCGGCGGCCAGTGAAATTGCCAGATCGTTGAGGTGCAACGGCGCAAAGCGGAAGAGGCTGCGCAAAAACGGCACATACAAGACAAGGCTGAGGAAGACGACAGCGCCGCCGACCACCCACCACAGCGCTGCATTCGGTGACCGGAGCGTGGCAAGAATGCTTCTAGACCACGACCGGTTGGTTAAAATAAGTGCGAGGTTAGCAAATATGAGCGTGGTAAATGTGAGCGCCCGGGTATCCGTCTCGCCGTGCCCGAGGTACAGTGCAATACGATAGACCGCCAGCACGATTAAAAGCACGCTTATCCCCTGCAAAATACTGATACTTATGAGGCGAGAGCCAAACAGCGGCTCTTTGGGATCGCGCGGCGGCCGGTCCATAACATCGGCTTCCTCGGGCTCGGCTTCAAATACGACCGAGCTGGCAGGATCGATAATGAGCTCTAGGAAAACGATGTGAACCGGTAGGAGTACGAGCGGCATATCGAAAAGCACCGGTATTAGCGACATACCGATAATCGGCACGTGAACGGCAAAGATATAGGCCAGCGCCTTGCGGATATTATCGTAGATGCGCCGCCCTAGCTTTACTGAGCGCACGATCGACGCAAAATCATCATCAAGAAGAACCAGCGATGCGGCCTCGCGGGCCACGTCGGTGCCCCGGCCACCCATCGCAACACCGATGTTAGATGCTTTGAGCGCCGGCGCATCGTTTACACCGTCGCCGGTCATGGCTACAATCTCGCCGTTCGCTTTAAGCGCGCTTACGATTCGAAGCTTCTGCTCGGGCACGACACGCGCAAAAATATTAACCGTCTCTATTCGCCTCTCGAGCTCGAGCTCATCCATGTCGGCGAGCTCCATTCCGGTAATATACTCGTCAACGCGTTGCAAACCGATCTCGCGGGCAATGCTTTGGGCTGTGCCCGGATAATCACCGGTAATCATAACGACACGCATCCCGGCGTGATAGCACTCTTGGAGCGCCTGCGGTACCGTCGGCCGTATCGGGTCGGCCAGGCCAATCAAGCCAAGGCATCTAAAATCAAAATCATGCTGCTCTGCGGGAAATTCCACGCCTTTAAATGTTGCTTCGGCAACACCGAGTATCCGAAGCCCTCTGTTTGCCATGTCACCGATACGCTCGTTAAGGTTTTGTATCTGAGCTTTCGTAAAATGACACAAATCGGCAATCGCCTCGGGCGCCCCTTTTGCAGCGATAATGTACTCATCACGGTTTGGTGAGCGCCAGACGTGCGAGAGCGCCATGAGTTCGCGCGAGAGCGAGTATTCGTGCGCCAACGTCCAGTCGCTATGGAGGTGCTCGGTATGGGCAAGATAATAGTCGCCAAGCTCTTTAAAAGCCCGCTCCATCGGGTCGAACGGCTGTATTTCGCTTGCAAGAATACTGAACTCGATAATCTCATGGAACTTTTCCGGTAGCTCATGCTGTGCGTAATCGACATCGTAGAACTCTCCACCGGCGAAAATACGCTTCACGGTCATGCGGTTCTGTGTGAGCGTCCCGGTTTTATCAACACACAGCACGGTGGCTGAGCCGAGCGTTTCTACCGCAGGGATCCTCCGTGTAAGCACGCGACTTTTTGAGATGCGCCACGCGCCGAGCGCAAGAAACACGACAAGAACGACAGGGATTTCTTCCGGGATTGTAGCCATAGCTAGAGTGATGCCGGCAAGCAGCGCGTTCATCCAATTATGCCTGGTAAGGCCATACGCCGCAATAACAAGTATCGCGAGCGATAATGCTATGACCGCGAGTGTGCTGACCAGCCGGCCGGTCTTTTGCTGCAGCGGCGTGTTCTCGGGTTCGAGCTCTCGCAGGGCTTTTCCTATCCTGCCGATTTCAGTATGCATCCCTGTTGCGAGCACCCGGGCGATCCCCTGCCCTTGCACAAGAAGCGTCCCGGAATACACGAACGGCAAATCTTCGCCGCCCGGTCTGGTAAGCTCCATCGTACCGTCCCAGGGAACTTTGCGCACGGACACCGATTCGCCTGTTAACAGCGATTCATCTACTAAGAGATCGTTCGCGGAAAGAAGAACGGCGTCGGCCGGTACCCTATCGCCTTCTGTAAGAATTAAGACGTCATCGGGGACAACTTCTCTTCCCGCGATTCGCTGTTCACGGCCGCCCCTGATTACGAGCGCTCGCGGACTTGAAAGATCGCGGAGCGCCTCCAGGGCGCGCTCGGTTTTCCGCTCTTGGTAGAGCGTGATTCCCATGACGACAAAGACAAAAGTCAGCAGGAGGAGCGCTTCTTCTACATCGCCCACCGCGAGGTAGATAATACCGCCCGCGACAAGCAATAAGAACATCGGCTCGCGAAGAACATCGAGAGCGATTTTGAAGATGCTGCGGGTTTGAGACGATGGAAGTTCATTGTAGCCGTATGTATGTAACCGCTGCTCTGCGTCTTGTTGTGTTAAGCCTGTAATTTCAACGTGATCTTCATTAGGCATCATATTAAGCCCTTCAAACGGCGGCATAGCAAGATTATAGGTCTGATTTCACAATTTTATCGCACAGGTTGCATGCAGACAACATCAAAATAATTACCATATCTCTATTATGTCTGGCAGAAACAGGTCGTAACACGCAACCAGTATGTATTCCTCGATCAATTCACACATCTTACGCTTACCCGCAATGCTGCCAATATATTGTTAATCCTGCAGATTACTCGTATAATAGGTATGGTAAGCTTATGTCTAATCAGTGCTTTGTAGCGCACGTTTGGAATTAACTATGATGAGTTACAAGAATGCCTCAGACCTCAAACTAGCCATCATCGTACCGGCATACAACGAGGCGCAAGTAGTATGTCAAACCTTAAGCTCAATCCCCAGGGAATACGCTGGGGTCTCCGAAACAAGAATCGTAGTAATAGATGATGGTTCAACCGATGCAACATCGACGGAAATCCGGCGCCTCGATTACGTGGTGCCGCTTCGCCATGTTATCAATCGAGGCCTTGGCGGTGCTCTTAGGACCGGAATGGAGTGGGCCCGCCGCTGGGGTGCGGACATCGCCGTTACCTTCGATGCCGACGGCCAGCTAAACCCTAACGACATCCAGCGCGTTATCCAACCTCTCATAAACCGTGAAGCCGACGTTGCTATTGGAAGTCGTCTCCTCGAAGCTAAGGATATGCCGTGGTACAGAATCGTGGGCAACTGGGGGTTAAATATTATTACCTACGTTCTGTTTTCCGTATGGACGACCGACTCGCAATCCGGCCTGCGTGCTTTCTCTTCTAAAGCGCTTGAAGCCATCCACCTGATATCTAATCGAATGGAAGTCTCATCGGAAATAATTGCAGAAATTGGCCGTAACAAGTTGAGAATTGAGGAAATCCCGATAGACTGTATCTATAACGAGTATTCGCTGTCTAAAGGTCAAAGTAATAGTAATGGTATTAATATAGTTCTCAATCTGTTTTTTAGGAAGGTATCGCCTTAAGTGATAATCAAGATACTCGCGTCATTATTCGCCCTGTATGCATTAAGCAGAGTATATATCCGCTACAGGAAACGCACCGCTTCCATCGCCGAAGTCGCAGTATGGGCTCTTATCTGGTTCGGCATCATTGTCATCGTAATGGCGCCAAACAAAACCAATAGTATCGCCCACCTGGTTGGTATGGGTAGAGGTTTCGATGCGCTCGTATTCGTAAGTATGCTCGCTGTGTTCTATGCGCTTTTTAAAGTTACCGCTAAATTGAAGCAGATAGAGCAAGAGATGACGCAGCTCGTGAGTGAAATCGCGCTCTCAATCGGTCCGGCAAACAACCCCGTCAAGAAAGATAATGCAAGATAAGCGACCGTCGGAAATGGTGAGGAAATTGTTGCATGATTATAAAAGAGACGGTATCGGGGCAAGATCGAATATGCTGCAAGCGGATTATTGGCGTAACAACAAAGAGGCATGGGCCGTAACCGCGCTCGTCGCATTTGCGCTGGCTCTACGGCTCGGTTTTATGTCGGTCAACGGGCATATCAATCTCAATAGCGACGACGCCAACTATATTACCATGGCGCGCCAGCTTCTTCACACGGGAATTCTAGGTTATGCCGGCAATGGTGTGCCAAACGCGGCGGTAATGCCCGGTTATCCACTTTTCCTCGCGGCGCTTCTTTTTGTCGGCTCGCTTAACCTCGTCGTCTTCGTGCAGGTTATATTGAGCACTATCACCGTACTGTTCACGTACCTCATCGGCCGCCACGTCAGCCATCGGGTCGGGCTGCTTGCGGCGTTGCTTTACGCGATCTATTATCCCGCCCTGTGGATGAACAGCATCGTTATGACCGAAGTCCTCTACGCCACCCTATTCGTTATATTTACCTATGTATTTATTAGGGCTCTGAATCAGCTGTTCTCGTGGGTATGGGTCGGGTTGTTACTCGGAATGCTTGCGCTGCTTCGACCCGAGGCCATAATTGCACCGCTGTTTATTAGTTTTCTTATGTTCTGGCGAATGGATAAGCAGGATCTCATAAAGGGTTTAATTATTATGTATGTGGTTGTTGTCGCAGTTCTGACACCGTGGTGGGTGCGCAATTATCTACTCTATGACGCGTTTGTTCCATTTTCCACGGAGGGCGGAAAAGTACTGCTTGAAAGCACATACTATCCCGAAGTGCCATACGTATTTTTGCCCGATGGAAACGGTGAACTCTCGACGGACGCACTGAGGGCAAGTACGGCCAAACAAAGGATGCTTGCCGAGCTACGGACCGGTCCCGGTCACTTTATTGAATATATGACTTGGGAAAAATTCACCCGTTTATGGTATCAGCCGTATATTCAAACAGTGCGCTCGCCGGCCGAAGGAGAGCTCTCAAGCATCTACCATATTCTTCTATTCTGGCTCTGCTTCGGTGGAATCGCCTGGGCACTCATAGAACGGCGCGTGGTGACATGCGCTATTATGACGTTTTTTGCAACCTTTACGCTGCTCCATATTGTTACAACGGTCGGCTTGCCGCGTTATATGGCGCCGATGATCCCCCTCGGCTGTATACTCGCCGCCTTGTTCGTTGTGGCTGCGCTTGAGCACTTTTTTGGTGAGCGATTTGCGGCAAATGCAGGCGTTAGTGAGTAAACCTTTACTTAGTAGCGCAACAAAAAGCGCTGGAATCGTGTCCAGCGCTTAAAAAAGCCTGATAAAAATACGTTTCGAACGTTAACCGGATTTTGACGAGCTGCTAGAAGTCCCCGTTGATTTCGTTAAGCTCGGCAAGCGTAAAGACCGGCCCGTCTTTGCAGATATATTTAGAACCGATATTGCAGCGCCCGCATAAACCCACGCAGCACTGCATTTTACCCTCGAGCGTGGTTACGATCTGATCCGGTTGGAAGTTGAGCGCCGTCAAGTCTTGCAGGACGAATTTAATCATGATCGGAGGCCCACACATGATCGCAATCGAGTTCTTAGGCGATGGCTTAACCTCTTTAAGCAGCGCACCGACAACACCTACCGGACCGGTCCAGGAATCGTCACCGCAATCAACCGTGGTGTGAAACGCCATATCTTTTTCGTTTTTATAGCGCTCGTATTCCCACCTGAAGACCAGGTCTTGCGGGCTCCTTGCGCCATAGAAAAGCGAGATCTTGCCGTAATCGTCGCGGTTATCGAGCGCATAGTTTAAGACGCTTCGAACCGGCGCCAAAGCAATACCGCCGGCCACAATAACCAGGTTTTTGCCCTTCCACTGCCCGATGGGAAAACCGTTTCCGTAGGGGCCGCGTACACCGATTTTGTCACCCGTATGCAACGTGTGAATCATATCCGTTAAAACACCGCAGCGTTTAATGCTGAACTCCAAATAATCGCGAACAGTCGGGCTCGAAGTGATCGAGATGACCGACTCGCCGATACCGAACACTGAAAGCTCGGCTACCTGGCCGGCCTTCTGCCTGAAGTTTTCCCAGGCCTGCTCGTCGTCTATCTTGACCCGAAATGTTTTTACATCGGACGTCTCCTCGATAACCTCGAGAATCGTCGCCGTATGCGGCATCATAATGTTGGGCTTCATTGTAGTTTCAACGCTAGACATCCGAACCAACCCCCGTCTTGCTGGATTTACCGCCGACCGGCACATCGCAGGCTTCAAGCTCTTCCGATTCGCTCGGCAGCTCGGCCTTAAAATCTAGATGCTCGCTGCTCGTGGCATGAAACGATTTTTCTAGAAACTCGCGCAGGTCGTATGATACCGGACAGCTGCGGATGCAGCGACCGCATCCCACGCAGCTGTATTCGCCCGTGTTTGCGACAAAATAGCTGAATTTATGAAGCATGCGCTGCCTCATACGTTTCCAGTGCTGATCGCGCGGGTTGTGCCCGCCGGCAGCACGGTTGTACTGGAAGAACATGCACGAGTCCCACCTGCGATAACGCTCGCCTTGCTGCACGCTGCCCTCGTCGCGAACATCAAAGCAGTAGCAGGTCGGGCACAGGAACGTGCACGCGCCGCAGCTTAAGCATTTCTCGGAAAGCGAGTTCCAGAATGCCTCGTCGGTAAAGAGGCCGTCGAGCGCCTTGGCGTCGGGCACCCGCATTTTCTTTATGGACTCCGCGACTTCATCGCTGGTTTTTCGAGCGGCAGCTTCATCATCGGCTTTCGCATCGCTGAGAAGACCCTTGCCCGCTTCAAGCATCTTCTCGCCGGTTGAGGTAAGCGCTTCAACGAGATATTTGTCGCCGAGATCTATCATGTAGACATCGCCCGCTCTCTCTGCGGGTGAGCCGCCGACAGATGTGCAGAAACAGGTCTTACACGCTTCGGTGCAGCCCACGGTAATCACCGCGGTCTGCTTGCGGCGCTCGGTGTATTTAGCTTCCGGCATCTCCGACTCGACAAATACTTTGTCGGTTAGCGCAAACGCTCGCGCATCGCACGGGCGGATGCCGAATATCACCTTTGCGGTCTCTTTTACCGGTGTTTCCGTAACTTCAACGCCGCTCTCGCCTGTGCTATAAGTGAGAAGCTTCTCGACTTGCTTAAATATGATGCCTTTTGGCGGGACGTCCGTGCGCACGTCAAGCGCAGGTGACTGCCCCGTTTTGACCGGTTTAAACGATGAACTGCCCGAGCCTTCCACCGGAGCGAAAACCTCATATCGAGCGACTAGTTTATCTATCCAGGACTGTAAATTCCCGGCGGGTAAAATTTTAGCTGCCATCTTTTACAGTTCCTCCTTTTGGAAGGTTTCAAGGGGCGGACGTTCATCGGCCTTATCCCCTACCTCAAAATTAAACAACTTACGAACCGCACCTCCTACCTGCTTGTGAAGCAGTGTCAGCGGAATGTCGACCGGGCACGCGCGCTCGCACGCGCCGCACTCGATACACCTGCCCGCTACGTGCATCGCCCGCTGGGCGTGAAACATCAACGCTTCCATCGGGTTTACTTGCGAGCCCGTCCAGCGCTCGCGAAGCGACTGCACAGCACAGTTGTCGCGACAGTAACATACCGGACAGCTCTCACGGCAGGCATAGCAGCGGATGCAACGGTCGAATTCTTTTGCCCAAAACTCGCGCCACCACGCCCAATCGGCATCTTCCGGCACTTCAAAGCTAACTTCTGTCGTGACGGGTTTCGCCGTGTCACCGACCATTTCATCGGCAAACGAGGTACCTTTTTGCTCGCAGGATGCGCACGCGTCCATTGCAACTTTGGTAAAGCGCACGCGTTTGGCCCCGCCTTCACCCTCGATTACGATGGTATCGCCCTCAAGATATGCAGCGGTTGCCTCATCGATCGAGCCGGCTTCTTTTTCAAGCTTGACCGGATCGACGATACCCTGGCAAGCGATCCCGATAATATAAACGTTGTCGCGGCTGATTTTACCTTCCGCGAGAAGCGCAACGATCGAGCCCGCTTCGCACGGTTTGGCGAAAATCGCAACCTTGCTATCCTTCATCCTCGGCAAATACACCGCGAGGTTGTTATAGCAAAACGGATTGAATACCAGTTTCTCGGCCCCGTCGGCGTCGCGGGCGAACTGGGGTGTGGCTTTTGCCGGGTTCCATCCCCCGCCCCAGCCGATTACCGCCGTTACTTCTCCCTTTTCCAGGAGCTCTTTTGCTTTTTGGCGAATTGTCTCTTCAAGCGTGCTCATACCGCTCATTTACGCCTCAGCCCCCTCTTTCGCCCCGTCGATTTCATTCATGAGCTCGGGGTCGAGCATCATAAAGACCGAACGGTCGAATTTACCGACCTTAGCCAGGCCTTCGACAAATGTTTCGACTTTTTGTTTCATCTCTTGGCCTTCGGAGGCCGAGATCCACGTATAGTAGAACCGTTCAGGTTCAATACCCAAAACCGGGATTATTTCGTTTAGTAGTGCGAGGCGCCGCCTCGCGTAGTAATTGCCCTCTCGATAGTGGCAATCCCCGGGGTGTCAGCCGGACACCATGACCCCGTCCGCCCCATCCAGCAACGCTTTGAGGACGAACATCGGGTCCATGCGCCCCGTGCACGGGATTCGCACGATCCGCAGATCGGTTGGAATCTGAAGCCTCAGGTTTCCCGCCAGATCTGCGCCGGCGTAGCTGCACCAGTTGCAGAAAAACCCGACGACTTTCATTTTCTCGCTGTTCTCTACCACTGTGTCACCGCCTCTAACGATTTTAATATTTGCTCATCGGTGACGCCCTTAAGCTGAGCCGCACCCGGACGGCACGCCGCCGCGCAGGTGCCGCAGCCCTGGCACATTGCCTCGTTGACCTTGGCAAACTTCATTCCTCTGAACTCTTCTAGATTTATAGCTTTATACGGGCATACCGCGACACACGCGCCGCACGCCACACACTTAAACGGATCGACCTCGGCTACCATCGGATCGCTCTTCAAGTGATCCTTCGAGAAGAGAATTCCCACTTTAGCCGCAGCGCCGCTCGACATAGCGACGGTGTGCGGGATATCGCGCGGACTCAGACACGCGCCGGTTGCAAAGATACCGTCGCGCGCAACCTCGATCGGTTTGAGCTTTGGATGGACTTCGTTGATAAAACCGTAGCTATCGGTCGTTATACCGACGATGTTGGCGAGCTCTTTTGCATCCTCGCGCGGTGTTGCGGCTGTCGCCAACACTACGAGGTCGGCCTCCATCTCAACCGGTATTCCGGCCAATGTATCGGCGCCTTTAAGGACCATGTGGCCGTCCGGCATCTCGTAAATGCGCGAGACCCGGCCGCGAACATAATTGGCGCCGTATTCGCGCTGAGCGCGCAGGACAAATTCTTCATAACCCTTACCGGACGCCCTGATATCCATGTAGAATACGAATATTTCGGCATCGGGCAGTTTTTCTCGTGTGAGAATGGCCTGTTTTGCCGTATACATGCAGCAGATTCTCGAGCAGTACGGGCGCCCCTTCGATTCATCGCGGGAGCCCACGCACTGGATAAAGACGACGCGCTTGGGTTTCTCACCATCCGACGGCCGGACGATTTTGCCGTCCGTAGGCCCGGACGCATTTACAAACCGCTCGAAATCGAGGCCGGTTATAACGTTGGGCAGTTTACCGGCGCCGTATTCACCATATTCGTCGGTGCCGGTAACATTAAACCCGGTGGCGACGACAATCGCACCGACGCGCTCGGCGATGAGTTCGTCTTTCTGCTCGTAATCGACCGCTCCGGCCTGGCACACCTTCGCGCAGGTTCCGCAGCGACGCTTTGGTGCTTTCTCGCCTTCGGCGACCTCTGCGGTTGCCGGGTCGGGCGAGTTTAAGTAGCGGCAGCGCTCGGCATCAATGACCGGTACTTTCGGCACAGCCTGTGCAAACGGGACGTAAATCGCCCTGCGCATTGCTTTGCCCTGGTCGAATTCATTCGGGATATTTTTCTCCGGGCACTTGGTTGTGCACTCAAGGCACCCGGTACATTTCTTTGCATCAACGTAGCGCGCTTTCTTGCGGATAACTACATCGAAGTTGCCGATATAGCCGCTAACGCTCTCGACTTCGGAATATGAATAGAGCGTGATATTCGGATGCTGGGCGATGTCGACCATCCTCGGAGATAAAATACAGGCAGAGCAGTCGATAGTCGGGAAGGTTTTATCGAGCTGCGCCATTCTGCCGCCTATCGACGGTTCCCTCTCGACCAGAATGACTTCGTGGCCCATGTCGGCGATATCGAGTGCTGTTTGAATGCCGGCGATACCGCCACCGATAACCAGCGCTTTTTTCGTAACCGGAATCTGGCTTGGGAACAGTGGTTTCGCAGAAGTAACTCTGCCGACCGCCGCTTTAATTAAATCAAACGCCTTCTCGGTTGCCTTATCGCGATCACCGGTAACCCAGCTAACGTGCTCGCGCAGGTTTGCAATCTCTAAGAGATACGAGTTGATACCCGCTTGGGCAATCGTGCCCCTGAACGTTTTCTCGTGCATTTTCGGCGAACACGAACCGATGACTACACGGTCGATGTTATTTTCTTTTATGCCTTCGATAATGGTCTTTTGCCCTGCCTCGGAGCATGAATATTTCTGATGGCTCGCGTAGACGACGCCCGGCAATGACATTGCCATTTCGGCGACTTGCTCGACATCAACCTTGCCGGCGATGTTCGAGCCGCAGTGACAGATAAATACGCCGATTCTAGCCATTAGCCGCCACTTCCTTTGCTTGAGCTTCAGATTGCCGCTTCTTTATAAGGCCTAGTACTTCGCCGCTTAGATCAATGTCGCTGCCGGTAATACCCAGTGCGGCGCCTACAAGCTGGCTGAAATACACTACGGGGATTTCTGCTTTAAGCCCGTATTTTTGCCGCATGAGCGTTTGCCGTGCGGCTAGATTAAGCTGGCAAAGCGGGCATGACGTGGCGACGATGTCGGCGCCGGCGGCCGTCGCAGCATTCAAGATATTACTTATAAGATTTAAAGTCATGTCCCTGTTGGCCATAATCGCCGAGTTGCCGCAGCATTCCGTTTTATGGCTCCAGTCGACCGGAGCCGCCCCGACCGCTTCCATGATTCTATCCATAGAAGTAGGGTTCTCCGGGTCGTCAAAACGCGCTAGTTTCGGCGGGCGTACCAGCATGCAGCCGTAATACGATGCTACCTTAAGGCCGGTCAGCGGGTTTGCAACTACGCCATCATACGCGCCCTCGTCGAGCGCGCGGGTTGCGGCCTCAACGGCGGAAACCACACTTACGCTGCCGGGCATATATTCAACGCCGGCTTCTTTGAGTGCGCCGCGCAGAGAACTGTCGTGCTCAAGCTCGATAACGGCTTCTTTGAGGTTCAGCGAGCATGAGGCGCACGGAGCAACAACATCACCGATGCCCTTTGCTAATGCTAGGTTGCGACCGGATAGCATGACGGTCATATCTTTATCGACCTTATGTGTTGGGGACGATCCGCAGCACGACCAATCCGGGATCTCTTTTAGCTCGATTCCCAACTTCTTAAACGAAGCGCGAATCGAACTATCGTATTCCTTTGCGCTCGACTCGAGCGAGCAGCCGGGATAATAAGCGTATGCCGTCACTACTTACCACCCTCTTTATGATCGTCTTTTTTCTCGACGTAGTGTTTCTCGAATAGCTTCTGAAAATCGTGGAGACCTTCGATGTTGTGCGCAAATATCGGGAACTTGCCCTGCAGAAGCATCGGTACGCCCATATCGATGTCGGCAAAATAATCGTGGCTTGCCATTTTCATCTGAACGGCAAGCGTGAGTTCGTGAAGGCGTCCGTGGTTTTTTATAGACTCGACGAATTTCTCGCGAAGCGCCAGGGCGGCTTTGTCGGCGACCGTGTCTTCACGTTTAGCGATCCGGGCGGCGGCCGAGCATACTCTTCCGGGATCAACGCTGTTGGGGCAGCGCGTGTAACATGTCCCGCACGAGACACAATTCCAAATCATTTTTGATTTGAGAAGCGACCTGTTGCCTAGCTGCGCCAGGCGCATGACCATGTGAGGACCAAAATCTTGGTATGGGGCCACCGGACACCCTGCCGTGCATTTGCCGCACATGTAGCATGATTCGAGTTTTTGCCCCGATAGTTCCGCGAGCTCCTTTTTCAGCCCCTTATCAATCGAGCCGATTTGTTCTGTTGCGCCCAAGCCAACTCCCTCTTTCTGCTTGAGATTGTACGGACTTTTCTACACATGTTCGAATAATGTGAAACGTTGCACAACTAGTAAACATACTGAAAGACAGACCGCGGCCTGTCTTTCTCAAATGTAACATTTTTAGTTTTTTAGTGCGAGATGAGCTTTCTGTTCACACGTATTGATACTTTAGCTCCGCTTAACTATTAGTATTAACCAATACCCCTTAAAAATCAATAAGTTTGTAAGGATTGATACACAATTCTCGAATTCATAAAGTATTTGACCTGACTACCTTGTAATTCATGCATGCGCGCTCTTATCGAATTCACAAATAAAGTTGCTGGCGGGTACGACAAATGGCTGTTTTAAAGCAAATTACCGCCTTTAATATAGCAGAAACGACAAAAAAGAGGCACTCGCCTCTATTTTGTTTCGTATAAAGTTGGTTCAGCCCGCTTAGGCTGTTACCTCTTCCTCTTGCGGTGTTTGAGCTTCGGCTTTTTTGGCCGCTCTAGGCTTTGAGACTTTGATGTCCTCGATCCTGATCTTCGTGAGATGCGAGCGATGACCGCGTTTACGGCGGTAATTCTTCTTCGACTTATACTTAAACACGATGATCTTGTCGCCTTTGAACTGCTCGACGATCGAAGCGACGACTTTGATTTTTCCTAAGTCGCCGACAGTCACCTTATCGTCACGCATCATCAGGACATCTTCGATGTCAAATTTGTCCCCAGGGTTGCCTTCAACGTGGTCAACAACCAATACTTCGCCTTTTTCAATTTTGTATTGTTTTCCACCGCATTTTATGATGGCATACATAATAGTCCTCCTTAGCAACAAGCATAAATCTTAGCAAACAAGCAACCATGTGTCAATATCATGCTTGATTTATGTGCTCATTTATCGTGGCAGCGACATGGTTTACGACTCTGCTAAGATACCACATTTAATTGATTAATAAGAGTCTTATTTAAAGACGGCAAATACGGAGCCGACCTGCGACGGTTTCTCGCCCTGATTGAATACCGATTTTACCGTGCGATTTTTCATATCATACCTGTACAGATACGTACCAGAATCCTGGCCTCTGCGACGTGTCGCTGCGAATACAATATAGCGTTTATCGGGGCTCCAGGCCGGAATCAAACCGGTATAGGAAGATAGATCGGTAAGACGTCTTTCACCGGTACCGTCGGAATTGGCCATAAACAGCTGGTCCCCGCGTGATCCATCGACTTTTGAGAACGCGATTGCCCCGCCATCGCTCGATGCTGCTATGATCGCACTTCGAGACCCGTCTTTGATAATTTTTTTAAACGACCCGTTATCCTTTCCCAAATAGATGTACCAGCGTATTTTCGGTTGATTCGGGACCCGGTTTGCTGTGGATGAATCTTCTACCGCGATCGGCCGGGTAACAATGAGATTACCCTGTTTCGTAAAGCCTCGCAAAAGCGCATTATCGGCTACCTTACTAACTTTGCCGGTACTCATATCGAACTTCACCAGCGTGTTCTCTGTTTCGCTCCCTCCCCGCACGTAGACAGCAATTGCTGCGTCATGCGGATACCAATCGAGAACCGCACACGGCATGTTGGCATATACCGATAGGTTAAGCGCGGCTTTTGCTCTATTGCGAACGTTACACACCATGACTGTGCTTTTGCTTGTATTTGAATCCCATTTAACATAAGCGATTCTGTTGTTCTGCGACGACCATGCAGCCCATCCTAAAACCGACCGGTCTATTAACCGCCTGTTCTTCCCATCGATATCACAAACATAGAGCGAGCTCCGATCCATGATAAAGGCGAGCTTTTTGCTATTTGGGGATACTTTTAACCCATCGATTTTGCCGCTCTGCCGTAGTGCAATTGTTTTGGCGCCTGTTTCAAGGCCGACCGTTCGTACTGTGGAAATTATCCCGCGCTCGCTGCCCGACCATTCGGTATGCATAACCTTAGTTTCGTACGGCTTCTGTTTTATAACCTGGTTTTCAGCGCCGGCACATCCTAAAGGGATTGCAGCGCAAAGAATTAGGAGACTATATATAAGCGATTTCGCGCCAAGGCACGTTCTGCTTACGAAACACAGCATCGCGTGACTCCCATCCATAGATAATTAAAGCCGGAGCTAACGGTCTAACGAATACCGCAAGCTGTAATGCCGCAAGGCCGCCTATCGAGGTTCTGTGCGTTTCTTAGTATTAATATAAGTTGCTAAAGGCTTGCTCGATGTGCGCCTCGGAACCTTCCTCGATCATTTCGGCTTTACCTACGGGCACTGACCCATCAAACAATAGGTGGGCTCGTTTGCCCCAATCCAGATGCAAGACACTTCCCGTAAGTTTACCCTTGCGCTCAAGGAATTCCTTGCCTCGTGGATTTACCCTGAAGATGAACGATTCCGAAGCATGCGTAGCGGCAAGCCGCTTGATCTGGCGGTAAACCTGCACCCCGATTGTCGCGTCCGCTAGAATCACGCCAAGGCCGTGACAGCACGGGCAAATTTCCGCCTGCGATTCGAGCAGCCCTTGGCTCACGTTTTTGCGGGTCATTTCGACGAGACCGAGGCGCGATATCTCGATTACTCTGGTTTTAGTGCGATCCATTGCAAGCGCTTCGTTGAGAACGCGGAAGACCTCTTCCCTGTTCTCGATATCTTGCATATCGATAAAATCAATAACGATGATGCCGCCGATATCTCGCAGGCGCAACTGCCTGACGACCTCGACAACAGCCTCGAGATTCGTTTTGAAGATCGTTTGTTCCAGCGTAGTTTTGCCCACATACTTGCCGGTATTTACGTCGATTGCGGTGAGAGCTTCGGTATGATCGATGCTAATGTATCCGCCCGAGCGCAGCCAGACTTTGCGCTTCATAGCGTTTTCGATATCCTGGTTGATGTTGTATTTATCAAACAGAGGTAGACGCTCGGAGTAGAACTCGACCCTTTTGATCAGCTCGGGATCGGTCGATTCAAGGAACTCGATTATTGACTCGCGGTCTTCTTGGTTATCCAATACCAGACGGCGAAATTCGGTTGAAAACACATCGCGCACGATGCGCAGTGCAAGCTGCGGCTCCTGGTAGATTAGTTGTACCGGGGCCGACGCCCTTACCTTACGGTTAATCCTACGCCAGTATAATAGCAACCGCTTTACATCTTCGCGCAGATCCTCAACTGCGGCGCCCTCGGCGGCAGTACGGGCGATTAAACCTTTGCCTCGCGGCTTTATTCGCTCGCAGACTTCTTTTAAACGATGTCGCTCTTCATCCGCGAGGCGCCGTGATGCCCCCACGAAATCGGAATACGGTAGAAGGACGAGATAACGCCCGGGAAGCGTGATCTGCGTTGTCACCCGTGCGCCTTTTGAATCCATCGGTTCCTTGATAACCTGGACGAGAATGTCCTGCCCCGGTTTAAGCAGGTGCTGAATCGGCGGCATAGGCTCATCCTCGCTTTCTCGCGGGAAGACGATTTCTTCCACATAGAGAAACGCGTTTCTGCCAACACCGATATCGATAAATGCAGCTTGCATGCCTGGAAGGATATCCTTTACGCGCCCAAGATAGATGTTACCGACTATAGAGGGCGCTTCACGCCGCTCGAGGTAAATCTCGACAAGCTCGCGATCTTCGAGAATAGCTGCTCTGGTCTCGAAGTCGTCAACGGATATCATTAATTCACGAGTTAGTCCGCTCACTTCCCGTCTTCACACTTTCGTAAAAATTGTAGATATCTAATAACGGGTTACCCCGATTTGCATACTGTTCCATCCGGCATATATCGGTTATATCTAGTGTTCCTGTAAATTCACAGGTAGACGCATCAACGCCCTGCAGTGCTTCAGCAAGCTTGTTAACTGCCGCTTCCGGGCGGATACTCTGCGCATTACCAACCGATAACAATAGGAAAAACTGGTATTCTTTACTATCGGTCCGGGTGACGCGCCACTCAAGAATGGCTTCTTTTGTATCTACCCATTTTTCTTTTCCCTTATGCTTAACAAGCAGACGATCCTCGCTTAATACCCGGTCAACTGCCAAGCGGACAGCGGTTTCATCGACGCTTGAACTTACGGTAACACGATACGCCGCACTTTGCACGATGCTTATGATCGACGGCTGGCTATCAGCTATATATTTCGCTTTGTATATGGTCAATCCCTCCGGCAAAGCGGAAGATATTCGGGTTATTAATTCATCCGGTTCAACAATACTCACAAGCTCCGCAAGCATGTATTCGGCACAACTTGCAACGCCGACCGACAGCGCCGGCCCGTGGGATATCTTCGGCCGCGGGGTAAAACCTCCGCTACGGGCTACGTCGATGCCCGCGCGCCTAAGTGCGCGCTCAAGCGCGCGGATTAGCTCAAGGTGCGACAAGTATTTTAGCGGTCCGGTTTTTCCGTATTTTATCAGTACTTTTGCCAGGTTAATCAACCCCAAACAGCATATTTTCGACGTCGAGCGCCGGGCAGACGCCGCATGCGCTGCACTCACCCATCCGGCAATCCGCTGTAAGTTTGCCTGCCAGGGCTTTTTCGTATTCGCGCCACAGGAACCGCTTCGTTGCGCCGGCATCAATGTGCTGCCACGGCGGCGTTTCTTCCGGTGAGCGTTCGCGACCGGTATAAAACGCGGGATCGACCCCGGTTTCACTAAACGCCTGCAACCAAGCATTGAAATTAAACTCCCTGGTCCATGCATCAAATTTGCAGCCCAGCTGCCACGCACGGTGAATCGCCGTACCAACGTGTCTATCGCCCCGCGCAATCGCGCCTTCGACAACGCTTGAACGAGCGCTATGCCACTTATATGAGAGATGCCGTCCCTTAAAACGCCGGCGCAAAAACTCCTGTTTACCCTCGAACTCCTCGAGCGTATTTTGCCGAACCCATTGAAACGGGGTATCGGCTTTCGGAACAAAGGCCGATACGCTTACAACTACCTGCAAGCGCGATCTCGCCTGTTTATCAAGGGCTTCAAGGCCGGTATCGACGACCTTTCGGGCGACATCGACGATACCCTCTAGGTCTTCCTCTGTTTCGGTTGGAAGCCCAATCATGAAGTAGAGCTTGAGGCGCTGCCAACCCCCTTCAAACGCCTTGCGGGCGGTATTTAGAATATCTTCTTCGGTTACGTTTTTATTGATCACGTCGCGCATCCGCTGCGTTCCCGCCTCGGGCGCAAAGGTTAAACCGGTCTTTTTAACTTTAGCAATCTCTTTAACCAGCTGCACCGAGAACGAATCGACACGAAGTGACGGAAGCGAAATCGAAACGCCGTCTTCGCCGTAACGGTCGGAGAGGTCTTTAAGCGCATCGGCAATCTGCGAATAATCTGCCGTGCTTAATGATGACAGGGATACCTCCTGGTAGCCGGTATTGTCTAGTACTGCATCGATATGTTGCGCCACCGTTTCCTTCGTGCGCTCCCGCACCGGACGGTAGATAATGCCCGCCTGGCAGAAGCGGCAGCCGCGCGTGCAGCCGCGCATGACTTCGACCTGGCAGCGGTCGTGAACCGCTTCGATAAAGGGCACGATGGGACGCTCTGGGGTTTTCGCCGTATTTAAATCCTTAACGACGCGCCTCATAACCGAAGCCGGCGCACCGTCATTTGGCCTAACAGAAGCAACTGTTCCGTCTTCACGGTAATCAACCGTATAAAGCGACGGCACATACACGCCGGGAATTGCTGCAAGACGCTGCAAGAGCTCTTGCTTGCCGGTACGCGCATCCCCGGCCTTGTTTTTCCACATGCGATAAACATTCACAAATTCAACGATAAGTTCCTCGGCCTCGCCGATAACCATCACATCGAAAAATGCGGACATCGGCTCGGGATTAACGGTGCCGGGCCCACCGGCAATGACGAGCGGATGGCGCCCGTCACGTTCGGCGGACAATACCGGAATCCCCGCCAGATCGAGCATATTAAGAATATTTGTATAGATGAGCTCGTGCTGCAGTGTAAACCCGAGGATATCAAAATCGACGATAGGACTATGCGTCTCTAAGCTGAAAAGCGCTATATCGCGCTCGCGCATTGCAGCTTCCATGTCGAGCCAGGGCGCGTAGACACGCTCGGCGTAAACATCATCTACCGTGTTGAGAATCTCATAGAGTATCTGCAGGCCCATATTGGGTAAGCCCACCTCGTACGTGTCCGGGTATGCTAACGCTACCCGCACAAATACATCGGTAAACTCTTTATGGACTGAATTCAGCTCATGATTTATGTAGCGGCTTGGCTTCTCGACCTGCTGCAATACCTTTTCTATCTGAGGCCAAAGGCTCAAAAGATTCACCTTTCTTATCACTATTTGGAAGGCGTGGCGACCCGTCTTGGTCCAGCAGCTCCTCAAAGTATTTCTTTGCGAGCCGCCCCATGGCGACTGTTCCGCTATAGCCGATCACTCCTTTTACAGCCCATCCCGCAACCGGAATAAAGCCCATCACCTGCCGTGCGGCCGCGCGCAACGCAAATCCGCTGCCGATTACAGCGAACACTTCAGTGAGCCGTTTCATCGACAACTCCTGGTTGTATGCGGCGGAAAGCCTCAGGATCATTCGGACCTGGTTGGCGGTCATAAGCGGCATGTCGGCGCCCGGAACGAATACGGCCACGCCGATCATCGCATTCTGGTTTGCCGTATGGGTTATAATCCGCCGGGCGACTTCTTCTCTAAAAACCGGCAAGGCCGCTGCAAGCGGCACATCCTTGCCGTTAAGCTTGGCTAATATCCTGGAAACTAAAGTCGTTTTAACGGTGTGCTCATCGGTAAGCGATATAAACAGTACGTCCTCGCCGCTTATTCTGAACACATCGGCGAGCCGCTCAACCAGCCAGTCGTTGATATTGCTTCCGGTAACAATAACCAGTTTTTTCTTCGCACGATTTGCATGCCGGACCATCGCTTCGAGGTCCTTATCTGTTTTTCCGGGAGACAGCAAAACAATCGCGAGATCGGCGCTTCTTATCACCGTATCGATGTCACGGTCGTCTTTAATGCTATTTGCGCCGGTAAGAACCGGCGAGCTAGCTATGCCGGTGCCGCCGAGCGCTTTACGGAACTCAGCTTCGACTGCGGGCTCGGCAATGACAACGATACACACTTCTTGCTGCGCCTCGCCGCGTACGGCTTTGATAAGCCCTGCGGCGTCGCGCGCTTTTTTTACGTGATTAGTAATAGGCATACTTCACCTCAGTTCCACATAACTATCGACATTCATCGTAGCGGGGTCAATCATATTACCGCAACTATCAGCTCGTTACTTTAATGTAAGAGCGTCGTATTACTGCAGCACTCTCATTATACATAACTGCGAGTATAAACATTAAGAAGTATTCCTACGCTCATGAGGTGAACCATAAGTGAGCTATTCCCATAGCTGACAAACGGCAGCGGTATACCGGTAATCGGCATCAAACCGATCGTCATGCCGATATTAACCAGTATCTGAAATAGCCAGAGGCTGACAATACCGGCCGCAAGAAGCGTGCCGAACATATTTTTCGAGTATGCGGCGGTACGAATGCCGCGCACGATTAGAACTAAAAACAAGATCAGCAGCAATGCTGCGCCGATAAAGCCGGCCTCTTCACCAATAACCGAGAATATGAAATCGGTATGACGCTCGGGCAAAAACTGCAGTCTGGTTTGCGTGCCTGAGAATAAACCTTTACCGAAAAACTGGCCTGAACCAACCGCGATTTTTGACTGCAGCAGGTTATAGCCCGCGCCGCGCGGATCGTTGTCAGGGTTAACGAAGACAGTAAGCCTACTGAGCTGGTAATCCTGTAGAACATGAAATTGCACTGCGCAAAACACGACGATAATACCGGCAATAGCGAGGATTGCAAAGTGCCGAGCGGGAAACCCGGCCACCAGCATCATACCTAAAAGGATCGCAACATAACACAAAGCGGTACCGAGGTCGGGCTGCAGCAATACGAGCAATAGCGGAATACCGACGTGCAGAAGCGACATGCCCAAATCCTGGATGCTATCGAGCTGACTCCGGCGATTCGCAAAGAAGCTCGCCAGCGTCACAATCAGAATAAGCTTTGAGAACTCCGATGGTTGCAACTGAAACGAGCCGATTTCGAACCAGCTCTGCGCTCCCTTGTGCGAGCTTCCGATGGCAAGTACTACCATGAGGAGCACGATATTGAGTATATAGAGCGGCACAATGTACGTCTTCCACCGGTTGTAATCACCGAGGGTCATAACAATAAGTGCGATAAAGCCGATAAGCATCGCCAGTATTTCTTTTTTCAGCAGGAAATACTGGTCACCGCTGGCAGACGCATTTGATTGGGTTGCGCTAAATACAGCGATCGCACCATAGATGCACAGTAAGATCACCGATAAAAGCATGGTCAAATCTATTTTCCTATTGATCCCGATCAGATTTATCATAACTACCTCGAAAGATCGTTGACATAACCGGCGCCGCGGTCTGGGATTCCCATAGCGGCGGCAAGAATCTTACGCGCGGCCGGCGCCGCAATGGTGCCGCCATGACCGCCCTGCTCGACCATAACTACCACTACGTAGCGGGGCTCCTCAACCGGAGCATAACCGGCAAACCACGCGTAATCGCCTTTACCCCGCACCTGCGCCGTTCCTGTTTTACCGGCAACGCGCGTCGAAAAGCCGGAAAACGCAGCGGCTGCGGTACCTTGTGTTACTGTTTTCTCAAGCGCATCCTGGTTGAATCGAATAATATCTTTTGAAATATCGAGTTTACGCTTATCTTCCGGTTTTAGCTTGAACTCCCGCTTAACATTACCGTCCCATGAAATCATTGCTTTGCCCACATGCGGCCGGTACAGAATACCGCCGTTTGCTATCGCCGCATAGAGCGAGGCCATCTGAAGCGGCGTCGCTAAAATGTCTCCCTGACCGATCGCGATGTTGACCGTATCACCGGGATACCACCGTTGGTACTCGGGGTTTCCATCGTTGATCTTTTCTTTCCACTGCTTGTCCGGGACACGCCCCTTCGCCTCCATGGGCAGGTCAATACCGGTAAGAGAGCCGATGCCAAACACGCGTGCCCAATACTGCAAACGCTCGCCGCCCGTTTTATAAAACTTGTAGCCGATTGAATAAAACACCACGTCACACGATTCAGCCATTCCTCTGGTGAGACCGACCGTGCCGTGCCCGGCGTGATCCCAGCACCACCGCGCCCACTTCTTGCCCAATCCTAGCCATTTGCCGCCGCAATCGAACGTGTCGTTAGTCTTAATAATGCCATCGGCGAGCGCACCGATGAGGGTAACCGGCTTAAACGTCGATCCGGGTGCGTATGCCATAATCGCCCGGTTGTTAAGCGGAAAGTTAGTCTTCTTATCGATCAGCTGCTGCCAGTTCTTTTTGGATATGCCACCTATGAAAAGTGCCGGATCATAGGTCGGCAAACTCGCCATGGCGAGAACATCGCCGTTTCGCGGGTCGAGCACTATTGCCGCCCCACCATTTGCCTTAGCGCCGGTTCCTGTATTACGCGCCTGTTGCATTGCGTCTTTAAGCGCCTGTTCGGTAACTTGCTGCAAGCTAAGGTCGAGACTTAACATGAGATTGCTTCCCGGCAACGGTTCTTGTTTCTTAATGATACTTAGAGGCCGTCCCGACGCATTAACTTCGATCTGCTCGCTCCCCTTCTGACCGCGCAGAAGCCCTTCGTAGACGCTCTCAGCACCGCTTTTGCCGATAATATCACCGAGCGCATAGCTGCCATTGTTTTTCTTAGACTGCATCTCTTCCTGCGAAATCTCACCGAGGTAGCCAAATACGTGCGCACCAAGCGAGCCGAAAGGATAACTTCTGATCGATTCCGTAACAACATCGACGCCCGGCAAACCCATTTTATGCTCTTCGATATAGGCGAGTGTTTTATCATCTATATCGCGAGCGATTACGCGGGGTTTGAGCGGATCGGCTTTCTTCTCCGCAAGCTTCTCTCGGATATCGCTGCTCGAAATATGCAAGATACCGGCGAGCCTGTTAATAATTCGCGGGTTCTTTTCTGCGACCGGCGGCGACAGCGTTATACCGATGCTCGGCCGATTATTAACCAGCACCTTACCGCTGCGATCGAAAATAAGCCCACGAGGCGCCTCAATCGGGAGGTCGCGTATATAGTTGCCTTCGGCAAGCGCCATATACTTCTGGCCGCCCATGACTTGCAATATCCAAAGCCGGCTGATAAGAACGGCGAAAATCGTGAAGGCGACAAACATCAGCACCATAAGCCGCGGCCTGGCATCATCGGGTTTTACATTTTTATCAAACGTCGCATCGATTAGTTTCATACTGAATCATATTTGTTGGCGATTCGCACCGACGAAGCTTCTTCGCGTATGACCATAAAGCGATGAACCAAGACATATACAAACGGTGCGAGCAGCGCATTATAAATGGCGGACGGTAAAATTACCTGCAAAGAGACGATTTTAATCGGAACGGTTTCGCCGAGTAAGAATAAAAAGCCTACATAAATAAATTCGTTGAGCCAGGTCGCGACAAAGATCGCAAGCATCGGAAGCATCATATTCTCAAGGAAGACCGCACGCCGGACCAGCCCTGCAAAAAAACCCACAATGGTTTTACTCAAGAGCCCGATACCGACATGCGGACCGGCTAAGAGATCCCCTAGGAGGCCCCCGATAAAGCCCGTAAGCGATCCGGACGCAGGCCCATAGGTAAACCCGTAGAGCGAGGCGACAATGAGAATAATATCAGGCTTGGCGCCCATCACGGAGATATGCGGAACAATCGCTGATTGGACAAAAAACGCGCCAATAACGACGAGACACATCTGCGCGAGAGGCCACATCATTTGCCCTCCTTAAAGAAGAAATTAGCGGCTTTATCGATAATCAAGACTTCGTCCATATTGGTAAAATCGACCGGCGATTCTACATTAACGACTTTATACAAACTGTAGGTCGACTCCTGAACGGCGGAAACCCTGCCAACATAGATGCCCTTCGGGAATACCCCGCCAAGCCCGGATGTTATTATGGCATCGCCTTTATGTATCAATGAATCCCTGGATATATACTGTATTGATAGCGTCTTGTCTTTGAGCTGACCCTTAATAACGCCGATTTCGCCGGTTCGCTGGTCCTGCACCGAGACACCGCTCTGCACATCGTTTAAGAGGATGATTTTCGAGACGCTGGAGGCAGCATCGCTCACCTGTCCTACGAGCCCGCCGCCCGCCAAAACCGGCATGTTGCGCCGTACGCCGTCACTGCTGCCGCGATCGACGATAACCGACGACCACCAGTTGCTGGTAGGCATTCCAACAACATGGGCTGCTATCGATTTGATTTTGTGCTCTTTTTCAAAACCGGCGAGCGTTCGCAGGCGCGCGTTTTCTTGCTTTAAGCTTTCCAGCTCAAAAACCTTGCCCTTTAATAGTGCAACCTCTGCGCTAAGGCGACGGTTTTCGCGCGTGAGTTCACCGAAATGTATGAGGTAGTCCCAGCCGTCGCGTACCGGCGAGAGAGTCGTAGCAACGACCGCTTGCAGCGGCGATGTCGCCGCCAAGACGGCCCGCTGGGCTCTGTGGATCGGTCCGTCTTCCCCTTCACGGAAATGGACCGTGAGTATGATCATACTTATAAAAATAAGCCCGAATAAGACCAGGTAAATACGCCTACCGAAAGATTCAGGCATGGGGTCCTTTCCTATCGTGATGACGTGCCGATTAGTACCTTCCTCAGCGTATTTATCTCGCTGAGTGCCTTCCCGCTTCCCAAAGCAACGCACACCAATGGGTCATCGGTTACGTGTACCGGCATACCTGTCTCCTGCCTGATGCGCTCATCTAAGCCCTGCAAAAGCGACCCGCCGCCGGTCATAACAATGCCGCGGTCCATAATGTCGCTCGCAAGCTCCGGTGGTGTTTTTTCCAGCGTCGTCTTAATGGCAAGGACAATCGCCGAAAGAGGCTCTTCGATTGCCGCCCGTATCTCTTCTGTCGAGAGGATGACGTTTTTCGGCAGACCGGTGAGTAAATCGCGCCCCCGCACTTCGGCGTCTTCCTCTTCGCCAACCGGATACGCCGTTCCGATCTGTATTTTTATCTCCTCGGACGTACGTTCGCCGATCATAATGTTATATTCCTTCTTCACGTGGTTGATGATTGCCTCGTCAAACTCATCGCCGCCGATACGAATCGACTGGCAGGTAACGATGCCGCCAAGCGATATTACGGCGACTTCGGTTGTGCCGCCGCCGATATCGACAACCATGTTACCGGTCGGCTCCTGGATGGGAAGGCCTGCACCGATAGCGGCCGCCATCGGCTCTTCGATGAGATAGACTTCACGGGCGCCCGCTTGAAGCGTCGCTTCAAACACGGCACGCCGCTCGACCTCGGTTACTCCCGAGGGTACACAAATAACCACACGTGGTCGCACAAATTGTTTACGGTTGTGTACCTTTTGAATAAAGTGGCGAAGCATCGCCTCGGTAACGTCAAAATCAGCGATAACACCATCTTTAAGCGGGCGTATCGCCATAATACTCCCGGGCGTGCGCCCGATCATTTTCTTTGCATCTACGCCTACGGCTAAAATTTTGCCTGAGGATTTATCGTATGCAACAACAGAAGGCTCAACGAGTACGATGCCTTTCCCTTTGACGTGGACCAGTGTATTGGCCGTGCCTAAATCTATAGCCATGTCACGACTAAACGGCATCGATAAGAAATCGAACATTGAGTCTCCTTTCAATAATATGTTATTGCAACGCGCAGCTTGCTCGTTGCAAGCTGTTACCGCAAATTATACTCGTTTAGGCTGACGAAACGACCGTCGCCTAAGACTATGTGATCAAGCAGCTCGATTCCGAGGATCGCCCCCGCCTCTTTGAGCCGTTTGGTCACCGCGATATCCTCGGAGCTCGGCGTCGGGTCACCACTCGGGTGATTATGAACGACGATAACCGCCGCGCCGCTATGCCGCACGACAGCTTTAAACAGCTCCCTTGGATGCACGACCGAAGCATTTAGGCTTCCGATCGAGATATCGACAATCTTAATTACCTGGTGCTTGATATTTAATATCAGAGCCCGGAAATGCTCTCTGTCGAGATATCGCATCTCCGGCATAAGCAGCCTTGCAACATCCTCCGGGCAACCTATGGTTACGCGCTCGGCCGGCGAAACCATACCTGCTCTGCGCCCCAACTCGAGAGCCGCAAGTATCTTCGTGGCTTTCGCCTTCCCTATTCCCGACACACCGCATAGTTCTTCTATAGTTGATGAGCCGAGAGAGCCGAGTGTCTCGAAGTGCGTCAACAGAGCTTCGCTTACCTGGACCGTGTTCTTGTTTTTTGTGCCGGTCCCCACTACTATAGCTAGTAATTCTGCGTTTGACAAACTGCCAGCGCCAAACTGAATAAGCCGCTCCCGAGGCCGCACGTCCGGTGGTAATTGCTTTATTGTTATATGTGAATAGTCCTGCGTCACCATATATCCCCCGCTGACGAGCCCGGCCCGACGGCTTAATTGCGTTAACCGTGCATTCTTTACCGCTATGAATAGGTCAAAGACCAAAGCAAACGCCTTTACCTCATACTTGAGCAGATTAGAGGGTAGGCTTTGCGATTTCATGTATATTCTATAGGATGCGAGAACATATGTCACCAACTGAAACCTGCGAATCAGCGATCTAAAATCACCACCACCATGTTAGATATCCCGCCGAATTGGAAAACTTGTAGTAATACGAGATTGAACAGCCGCTTGCTGTGGCGCCGAGAAAACGGGCACCTGGACGGCGCCTTGCTACTGACACTGAGATGTGCGTTTGATTTAACCGCCATCAATTGAATTCAGGGGGTATTTTGCGGTGATTGAAGAGCGTTACGACATAGCCATAATCGGCGGTGGCCCGGGGGGCTATGCGTCCGCTTTACGTGCCGCCGAACTCGGTCTGCGCGTAGTAGTTCTGGAAAGAGATAAGCTTGGGGGCACCTGCCTGCATCGCGGCTGTATTCCGACAACGAGCTTACTCGAGAGCGCCCGGGTTCTCGATACGATTAACCGCTCGCGTAAGTTCGGCATTTCGGTCACGGATGTTTCATACGATTGGCAAGAGGTGCAAAAAGCAAAATATGCTTCGATAAACCGCCTGTTCATGGGGCTTAACGTTTTATTCAAACAAAGAAATGTCCAGGTTGCCGTGGGCAAGGCAAGCCTCAAAGAACCGGGGCGCGTAAGCGTTGCCAGCGGTACGAGTACGCGCACCATTGCCGCCGAGCATATTATTATCGCAACCGGATCGATACCGCGCGAAATACCGGCCCTCGCTGACGGCGAAGGTTTCGTCCTCAACACGTCGCAAGCCCTCGAAATAGCAAGTGTGCCATCATCGGTTGCCATAGTGGGTGGCGGCGCATACGGCACAGAATTCGCGTCAATGTTTCGTTCATTCGGTGCTGAAGTCTCAATTATCGAGCGAGCCCCGCGTCTCGCCCCGCGCGATGACAAAGACGTTTCAAAATATTTGGAGCGGGCGTTTTCCAAGCGCGGCATCAAGGTATTTACGAACGCGGCGCTCCAGCACGCACAGTTCAATGACGGTATCGCTACTCTTCAGATAAAAAAAGACGGTGAGCCGCAACAAATTACCGTACAAAAGGTTCTGCAGACCGTCGGACGCACGGCAAATACCGACGGCATCGACATCGAAGGTCTCGGTATCCAAACAAAGGCCGGCTTTATCACCACCGATGCCAGCATGAAAACAAATATCGACGGCATTTACGCGGTCGGCGACGTGACGTTCAACCCGCAGTACGCCAACTTCGCGTTTCAAGAAGGTATTCATGCAGTTGAAACGATTGCAGGCATAAATCCGCCTCCGCTGAATCTTAAACAGATTCCGATCTACTCATACGGCTATCCCGAGCTCGCAAAAGTTGGATACGACGAGGAAGAAGCAAAGGAAGCCGGCTTTGATGTCGAAACGGTGGGGTTGCCCTTCCAAATCGTATCGCGCTCGGCAATCGACAAAGAGGACATCGGCTTTGCAAAGATGGTGGCGCAAAAAGACGGAACGATTATCGGCATTCACCTGGTTGGGCCAGGTGTTGTCAACCTTATCGCCGAGGCGATGCTCATAACCAATTGGGAGGCTACGGCCGCCGATGTAGCCCAATTCCTCCACCCTCACCCGACGTTTGCCGAGGCGATTGGCGAAACGGCCATGAAACTTGCGGGAAAACCTTTACATTCACTATGAGCAGATACAGCAGAGTATCCGGTAGATTATATAGGGTCGCGCGGTTCGTCTGGGACTTGCGATATGCAGGTGTAGAGCCAGGCGCGCCAACGCAAACCGACACTTACCCAGGAGGTAAATATATGCAGGCTAAACCACTAGAGTTGGGCGCCAAAGAGCTGATAGACCTCTATTACTTTATGCAGCTCGGCCGGGCAATTGAAGACCGTATCGAGCTACTCTACCGGAGCGGTCAGCTGCCCGGCGCAATTTATCTTGGTAAAGGCCAGGAAGCAATAGAAGCGGGCGCAAGTTATGCGCTCGAACCGGGTGATGTGCTTGCCCCGACGCACCGCGATATGATGGCGCAACTGCCGCGCGGTATCACGGCGCGCGAGGTTTTCTCGCAGCATTTCGCCCGGGAAACGAGCCTCACGCGCGGGCGCGGCGAAGATAACTACCAGGGTGATCTAGCGCGCGGCACCTTTGCAACTGTTTCTATGCTCCCCGACTTTTATCCGGTAGCGGCAGGTGCGGCGCTCGCCTTCAAACTCAAAAACGAACCGCGCGTAGCCATGGCGTACTGCGGTGAGGGTGCATCGTCGGTCGGCGACTGGCACGAAGCGCTCAACGTCGCTTCCGTCTTCAATCTGCCGGTCGTATTTATCGTCATCAACAACGGATACGCCTACTCGACCCCGGTGTATAAGGAAATGAAGGTAGCCAACGTAGCCGACCGGGCGGTGGGATACGTCGTGCCGGGAGTCATCGTCGATGGAAACGACGCAATCGAATGCTACAGCGAGGTGAAAAAGGCCGTAGAGCGAGCCCGCGATAATGGCGGTCCGACGCTTATCGAAGCGAAAACTCTGCGATTGCGGGGCCACGCCGGGCACGACCCCGCGAAATACATCGCTAAAGACGTCATTGATTTGTGGACGCAGCGCGACCCGATCGTACGCTTGGAAAAATACCTCACCGAGCACAACATCCTTAATGATAACAACAAGAATGAGGTGCTCGATCGCATAAAATCAGAGGTCGATGATGCGGTTAACTACGCACAAACCAGTCCGCTGCCCGAAGGAAAGGAGGCGGTCCAAGGTGTCTACGCCGATTAATCAAAACCCGGCCGGCCGGCAAGAAGGCACGAGTCTCGAACCTCTAAAAAAGGAAACGCTGTTTATTGAAGCGATATCCCAGGCGCTCTGGGAGGAGATGGAACGCGACCCCGACGTCTTTATGATGGGCGAAGACATCGGCGTGTACGGCGGCGCATTCAAAGTAACCGAGGGATTTATCGATCACTTCGGGCCCGACCGGATTATCGACATGCCGGTTGCCGAGGAGGCATTTACCGGCATGGCCGTGGGTGCTGCGCTTATGGGGATGCGCCCTGTCGTCGAGTACCAGTATGCCGATTTTATCTCATGCGCGTGGGACCAGATCGTCAACGTGGCGGCCAAGTATTACTATCGCACACGCGCGGCCGTGCCTATGGTCATGCGGGCGCCATCGGGCGCCGGTTTACGTGCCGGGCCGTTTCACAGCCAGAGCCCCGAGGGGTGGTTCTCGCACGTACCGGGCTTAAAAGTTATCGTTCCGGGTACGCCGTGGGATGCCAAAGGCCTTTTAAAAGCAGCGATCAGGGATAATAACCCCGTTGTTTTCTTCGAACATAAGTACCTGTACCGGAGGCTTAAACAAGAGATCCCGACTCACGATTACACCTGCCATATCGGCAAAGCCAAGGTGCAGCGTGAAGGTGGCGACGTCACGATCGTTACCTACGGCGCCATGCTGCAAACCGCGCTGGCTGCGGCTGGGCAGGCCGAGGATCAAGGTATATCGGTTGAGGTGCTTGATCTGAGAACCCTATATCCGCTCGATAAAGAGCAGATCTTGGGCTCGGTCGCGAAGACCAGCAAGGCGATCATGCTGTATGAAGACACACGCACGCTCGGTATCGGCGCAGAAGTATCGGCGATCATCGCCGAAGAGGGTTTCGAATACCTCGATGGCCCAATCCTGAGGGTTTCATCACCCGATACGCCGGTGCCTTACAGCCCGCCGCTCGAAGACTTCTTCCTCCCACGGGCGGACGACGTATTAGCGGCAATCGATAGACTCTCAGCGTACTAAGAAAAGGAAAATCCCATGGGGGTGTAAACATGACAGTTCCGTTGACCCTTCCCCGCCTCGGCGAGACGGTGACCGAGGGCACAGTCGTAAGATGGCTTAAAAAAGAGGGTGACTTCGTTAATAAAGATGAGAACTATGTGGAGATCGAGACCGCCAAGATAGAGACCGAGATACCGTCACCGGTCAGCGGCAGGATTGAGAAAATTATAGTAAACGAAGGTGAAACGGTGCCCGTAGGTACCGAGCTTGCAATCGTTGACGAAACTGCCGCTGCGGGCGGTGCCGCGCCACAAGAAGTGCCGCCTACGGCAGCACCACCGGCAGAGGCTGGGAAAGCGCCGGCAGCGCCTGAGAAACCGGCCGGAGAAGAGACTTTCGTCTCTCCGCTCGTGCGGAAACTCGCTCGTGAGAACAATGTCGACCTTGCCAAGATCAAGGGCACAGGCTTTCGCGGTAGAATCACCAGGCATGATGTCCAGAACTACGTCGCCGCACAAAAAGCGGCTCCCACGGCGGCAGCAATGGCGGCCGAGCGGCCGAGCGCCGCTCCAGCTCTGCCACCGGCACCGGCCGAGCAGCCGGCAGCTGCAGCCCCGCAGCCCGCGCCCGAATATCCTGGAGAGCGCATCGTGCAAATGAATATCCTCCGGCGGGAAATCGCCGGGCATATGGTGCGAAGCCACCAGACGTCGGCCCACGTCACCGCCATCGTCGATGTCGACATGACAAATGTCGCCAAGCAGCGCAATAAGGTAAAAGAAGAGTTCAAGAAACGTGAGGGCTTCTCTCTTACCTACCTGCCCTTTGTCGCAAGAGCAACCATAGATGCCCTCTTCGCCTTCCCTACCGTTAACGCAAGAATTATCGACGAGCAGCATATGGGCCTTCACGATTATGTGAATCTGGGGATAGCGGTCTCGGTTGAAAACGGCCTTATCGTACCCGTCATCAAAAATGCCCAGGATATGAGCTTAACAGGGCTCGCGTACCAGATACACGATCTTGCCGATAAAACCAGGTCCGGCAAGGTCAAACTCGATGAGGTAACCGGTTCGACATTTACAATTACCAACCCAGGGTCATTTGGTTCGCTTATCCAAACACCGATCATCAATCAGCCCAATGTTGCGATCTTGAGCCTGGAGATGATCCAGAGGCGGCCTACAGTAATCGATGATGCGATCGCCATACGGGACATGGTATATATGCCGCTCACCTACGATCACCGTTTGATTGACGGCGCGATCGCCGCCCAATTCTTGAATCGCATCAAACACAGTCTCGAGACATGGGATTTCTCCCCCGATCTGGGTTTATAGCATTTTAAGGAAGCAATGGAATGTTGGGTGTCTGAACTCGGTACAATAGAATACAAGAACGCGCTGGATGTACAGGAGAACCTGGTCGCGCTAAGACAGGAATCAAAAATACCGGATACCCTGTTGCTGCTCGAGCACCCTCATGTATATACGACCGGTAGACGATTTAACCCTTCTCATCTGCTGTTAGGCGAAGAGGACATGGTTCGCTTCGGCATCAGCATGTTTCATACCGACCGGGGCGGCGAAGTGACGTACCACGGTCCGGGGCAGCTCGTCGGTTATCCGATCCTGGAAATCGCGGGCATCCCGATGATCCGCTTTTACTTGCGCGCCCTCGAAGAAACTCTCATCTGCGCCGTTCTTGATTTTGGAATCCTCGCAGAGCGAATGCCCGGGCACCCCGGTGTTTGGGTCGGGCCCGAAAAGCTTGCCTCGATAGGTCTCCGCATCGGCCGCGGTGTAAGCAAACATGGGTTTGCACTTAACGTATCGACCGATCTTTCATATTTCAACGGGATTATTCCCTGTGGGCTGTATGACGCGGGTGTTACGTCGATGTCGAAGCTTTTGGGGCGCGAGATTCCGGTCGCATCGGTGCGTGAATCGGTTATCCGGCATTTCGCACAGGTTTTTGGCCGAAACATGACGTTTATTGCCAAAGACACCATATATAGCCTTATCGACAATGGCGTTGTTGGTAAGGCCATGCTCGATAGTAGTTCTGTTGACGCACCCATACTTAATAATGCGTACGATAACCAGGAAGAACAGCAAACCGGTGGCGATATAGACAAGCCGCCATATAACGATAGTGATAAAGCTGATTATTTTGATGGATAAACAAACCCGGGGTACGGCATGACTTATTACTCTCAGGATAAAGATGAGGCTTATAGAGCAAGCGATAGAACTAATAACCACTGCTCGGAAAGCATATCGAGAAAGCCTGCCCATCTTAAGGTTCGGCTCTCTCAGGGCCCGAATTACCGCTTCGTAAAACAAATGCTTCGCACGCTTAAGCTTCATACCGTGTGCGAAGAAGCCGCCTGCCCCAACGTTTATGAGTGTTTCGAAGCAAAAACGGCGACCTTCTTGATTCTCGGAGATATGTGTACGCGGAATTGTCGTTTTTGTCTGGTAGATGGCGGTAAACCCCTTCCGCCCGATCCAAACGAGCCCGAACATGTCGCGGAAGCCGTCAAACAGTTGCGCTTGCACTACGTTGTCATAACCTCGGTTACCAGGGATGATCTTTCCGGCGGCGGCGCTTCCATCTTCGCAGATACAATCAGGGCGATTCGAAAAAACAACCCCGGCTGCGGCATCGAAGTGCTCATACCGGATTTTGCTGGTAATTGGGATGCACTCGCTCTCGTAGTCGATGCGCAGCCCGATGTGCTCAACCACAATATCGAGACCGTTCCTCGCCTCTACCCCGCCGTTCGGCCGGCCGCTCATTACAAGAGATCGCTCACGCTGCTTAAACAGGCCAAAAAGAGCGGTTTACAGGGGCACACCAAGTCAGGCATAATAGCCGGCCTCGGCGAGACAAAAGAGGAGCTTCTTGAGGTTATGGCAGACCTCCGGCATCATAACTGCGATATTGTAACTATCGGGCAGTACCTCTCCCCGTCAAAAGCGCACTACCCGATCGCCAGGTATTATAGCCCGGAAGAATTTTGTGAGCTTGAAGGTTTGGGCAACGACATGGGTTTCCTGCACGTTGAGGCCGCGCCTCTGGTGCGAAGTTCATACCACGCCAAAGAGCAGTTCAAACAGGGAAACCCTGCTTCTTCATCAACCGGGTCTTAAACAACGAGAACAGACAAAAATAATTCAGGACAAAATTAGTCCTGAATTATTAAATAACCTGTTAAAACATATATTCAGCTCACGTTTATAGCGCAACGGCGTTTATGCGCCAAATTTAACGGCGGTGCCGCTTGCGGTTACCATAAGCATGCCTTGGTTTTGCCCCAATACTTCGTAATCGAGGTCAACGCCGACAACCGCGTCCGCACCGAGGCTTGCCGCATTATCGGACATTTCCTGGATAGCTATCTGGCGAGCGCTAGCGAGTTCACGCTCGTAAGCAGCCGAGCGCCCACCCACAATATCGCGAATCGAGGCAAATACGTCGCGAAAGACATTCGCACCCATAATCGCCTCTCCCGTAACGATCCCTAAATAATCCCTAATCGGCTTTCCTTCAACTGATGGTGTGGTCGTAACTATCATGTAATTCGCTCCGTTTCACCTTGTATGCTTTCCTATCTACCACAACTCAACTCCACCGAGTAACTCCCGCAATGCCGTCAAGAAACGCTCGAATTCCTTGGAAGGCCCCGAACCTGTATCGTTCCCCGGAAACGCACCGTCGCCCTCAGACGTTACGATGTGATCGTTAACGGAAATGTGAACATACCAGTGGGCGCCTTCCTCACCGGCTTTCTCGTATAATGGACGCCACCGCCATGCGCCGATGACGTCAATCTCATCCCAAAAGCGCGCCCATTGCTCTCCGGTCGGCCGGATACTCTGTGCCTTACCGAGCGAGTATGCACCGGAGGATTTCTCATACACAAGCTTGTCCTCGTCTAAACGCACGGTAAACGTAGGGCCGAAACAACCGCCTACAGCGACGTCGAACTGCGTTGGGTATATTTCCTTGTCCACCGTATGGTTCTGTGCCGCCATAAAATATTAATTCGGCTCTTCCGGTATAACTATCGCCATAACGATATATGCCACCAGCGCCGGCCAGAAACCGGAAATTAGTGCTAGCAGCACCCATAGAAGCCGTATAATCGTTGCATCAATTCCGAGATAATCAGCAATACCGCCTGCAACACCCGCAATTTTACGATTATGCCTCGACCTGTACAGGTGCTTTCCTTCGGTAGAGATAGTCACGCCCCTACCGCCTCTGGTTGCAACGAACAAAATCAGCACGCCGGTAAGTATGAGCACGAGCGGCCAAAAGGCGCTCGACAGACGCGACCAGATAAAAAAGAATTGCGACGGAATTAAGTTGAAATTCGCCAGGAGAAACCAGATACCTAAAGCAACGAGCGCGATGCCGATGATAAGACCCGCTTCGCCTGTTCCCCCGGAAGGCGCCTGCGACGGCCCCTGAGCCGCTTGAGCCTGGGGACTGCCAGACGCTGTACCTGGTTCTTCGGCTTCAGAGCACTCGGGCATTATGATGAGCGCGGCGATATAGAGAACAATGCCGAGACCTTGTGCCAGCGCAAGTAAAATGAACGCAATGCGAACAATGACCGGATCAATCCTAAGATAGTTGCCGATACCGCCGGCGACACCACCGATAATCCGGTTCGCCCGCGAACGACAGAGGCGTTTCTGTTCCTCCGCTCGTGGTGGTTCCGGAGGGGCAACTGCTTTAGCCCGCACTTGTGCCTCGCCGCTTTTATTCGGCGCTGCCTGCCCGCTTTCGCTAGGCTGAGCTGCCGCTTGCTCGCTGGGTTCTACGTGCCCACTCTCGCCCTGCCGGCTTGATTCAGGCGCTTTTGCTTCTTCTTGCTCGTTCTGCCGGTCTGCATTATTCGCCGGCACCTGCTCTTCTCTGCCTTGCGCCTGTTCATTAGGAGAACGTGTATCAGCCATGTCGCTCATCACCTCTTAATATCCTTCAACGTTAACGCTGGATATGCCAATATTGATATCGAGATCTATTTTTTTCTTTGCGCTTTTATAACCCGGTGTTTCATAAACCGAGGTATTGCCCTGTTGGCTCTGATTAAGCTTGAGATTCGTAACACCAAATGAAGACAGGCCTCTATTTACCGCCAAGCGCACACCGGATGACTTCGGCACAAACAAGCGCACGTTCGATACCCCTGTGTCGATAGAACCTGTCAGGTTCTTTGCTTTATCACCAAACCGCGCAGTTGTATCGCCGACACCGCCATTCAGGTGAAAATCTCTCACATTAAGGTCGCTTAGATTGTAGGTAGCGTCGGAAACACCGCCGCTCATATCCAAGCGCCACTCCACGTCCCGTGAGAGCAAAACGTCCCACTGGCGGCGGTTGTTACCTAAAGGTATTGGGTTATTACGTTGGGGGCGAATTGTAAGGGTGATCTTTGAGCCGTTCTTTTCCACATCGGCTGCCGGTTTCAGACCGCCCGAATTCTTTGTTTTTATATCGTACAAATTGTTGGACGGTCCAACGGCAAGCTTGCCAACCGCAAACCCGACAGTTGCCGAGCCCGATGTGATGCCGGCGGCGCTGCCGCCATGCAGCGTCGCATTGCCAACGCCCTGGCTTTTATAAAGAGACCCCTGGTAGTATACGGCAGCGATGAGTGCTGCCAGAATAATTAATGCCGGCACCACCGATAGTATCCTGCTGTGAAAAATACCCGCTATGATTGAAAACCCGAGGGCTATTAAGAACACAGGCCACAGATCGATCAAGTTAAACCAGAATCCGTACGGCAAAAGCCCCAGGGTATTATATAAAAAGATTACACCGATGAGACCGATAAAAACGCCGCTAAACATCCGTGAGGTATTCAGCGGTGGAAAAAGCCCGGAAATAAATACGCCGATACCCCAGACGATAATCAATACCGGCCAGAGTCTGTCAAAGCTTAACCCCGGTGCAATATTATTAATGAGCAGTAAAACACCAAGGCTTATTAGGATAATTCCCGCAGTGATACCACCGCGGCCTCCGTAGCGCGCAGCCCGCCGCTGCTCCCGCTGTTCATGCCGTTGTTGCCTGCGCTGGTCGCGCTCTTGACGTCGCATTTCTCTGTCTGACATCGTTACGTACCATCCTTTTGTTATAAAGCTAGCCGGGAATATGTGGTAAAAACACTGGTCTAAACGATATTTACGCTCGCCATGCCGGTTGATACCTCGATATCTGCCTTGTCTTGCGCGGTGTCATAATCCGGCGACGCATAACCGGCAGCGGCAGGTGGAAACCTTCGTTGATCAACATCAAGCGAGCTCAAGGCACTTTTTGAGATAATACGGGCTGAGACACCTTGCGGAACCTCGACGCGGATGCTCGCCGCCCCTGCCTCGATACGAACCCGCGTCGACCCGTGCTGCGGTAACCGTAAGGTTACATCGCTTGCGCCCGTATGAAGCTCGATATTCTCAACGATATTGCTGCTTAAATCGGCAAACACCCTGCTTGCACCGGTATTGATGCAGACATTGAGCGGTATGCGGGTGGTCAAACCTATTCGCCAATTATCGGCTGCACTAGGAAATACCGAAAACCACGGCCATTCGGCATGGCCGAGCTTTACCCGGGTTGTTGTTCCTTGCTTACCTACGCTCAATGAAGGCTGGTACCGGAAACTGCCATCGATCAGCTTATCGCTTTCGCCGAGCGGATCGATGGTGAGCTCGCCCGCACCAAAATCAACCGTGACATCCGCTCTCGTGGCGCTACCGAGCGGCTCAGCAAGGTTGCTGCTGGTAAAGCGCGGCATGGGGCGAAAGCGCAACCATAGAAAATAAAGGCCTAACACAACTAAAACAAGCGGCCAAAATTCGAAGATAAGCGTAAATGGATTCACTGAAATGTAGCCTAAATTGCTCAATAAGAGTACGGCACCGGCTACAATTAAGACAAGCGCGATAACAAGATTGATAAACCTTCCAAATGACATCAGTATGCGCCCCTTCTTATACTATGTAACGTTTCGATTACAATCTTCGCCGCAAAGACAGTTAATCCTTCTATTTGCCCACATTATTGCCGAAATGTTCCACTTGGTAGAACTACGACAGTGTGGTTTGGAGAAATCTCTTCCGTATGGTTGCAACATTATTATAGCTCAGTAAAAGGCGGACGCATAAATGCGTCCGCCTTTTTTACGTTACGCATCCAATCGGCAGCTTATCAAAACTCAGTCCTATTTAGGCGCCCATTTTGCGAACTCGACCAGGTGGACCCAGAACGCATCATACCCGATAAACGCCCAAATAAGCGCAGCTACAATAAGAATGAGTGCAAGTATAAGTCTATATGTTTTGCCATTAAGCCACGCCAAAACCGGCAACGACAGAACACCCGCAAGGCCTGTTAGGATATAGCCTGCCGACGACAGCGCCGGTGTATTTGTAAGACCTAAAGTCTCGATGCGTATGCCGACGACAATCGCCGTGATACCGGCTATGAAGGCGTACAGTGATAACGGTACTAAGCTCCAGTTAAAAGCCACTGCGAGCGCTAATCCAAGGAATAATGTGCTGAATAGCAGGTTCGGTTCTCCGAACGCTACGTTAAAAGCGCCGGGAAGCGGCCAAGTCGTTACCAGATGTACTCCAACGACAAACCCCACGAGACCAACAGCCGCAAATGCCGCCGCCCAACTCGCACTGGCGGGCCTTCCGAATAGATTGCGGGCTGCAATCGGCTGGTTGGCTGCCGTCTTTCCCGGGCCGGCTTGATCTGGCACCGGTCGCTCGATTCCGTCATAGACGTAATACGCCAGCAACAGCAATCCGGCTGTTAAGTTAATCAACAAAAGGGCAAGATAATCGATAAACATATATCCACACCTCCTTTTTCCCCTCATAATATTTATACCCGGAAAAAGAAGTTCTAGACCGGGAAGTCATAGGGTATCGTACGCTTGACCTGCAAGCGCAACCGCAAAATCGTGAATTATATAAGAACGTGGAATAAAAAGGCCGGCTAATAAACCGGCCTTTTTTTGAATATGTTGTATAACGCCTTACAGGCGATTCTCGATGAGGTCATCGACAACACTCGGATCGGCGAGTGTTGAAACGTCGCCGAGGCTATCGAGCTCATTGTGCGCGATCTTGCGCAGGATACGGCGCATGATCTTTCCGGAACGGGTCTTCGGCAGGCCCGGTGAGAACTGCATCTTATCCGGGGACGCGATCGGCCCAATAACTTTTCTAATATGCGTAACCAGTTCTTTTTGCAGCTCCGGCGTCTGTTCGAAGCCATCTTTGAGCGTGACGTAGACATAGATGCCCTCGCCTTTGATATCATGCGGGAAGCCGACGACTGCGGCCTCCGCCACTGCTGCGTGAGCGACGAGCGCCGATTCGACCTCGGCCGTACCGAGCCTGTGGCCCGAGACGTTGATAACATCATCGATGCGGCCCATGAGCCAGAAGTCGCCGTCTTTATCGACGCGGGCGCCGTCACCGGTGAAGTACCTGCCGGGGAAGCGACTGAAATATGTATCTTTAACACGTTTGTTCTCCGGATCGCCAAAGGTGCCGCGAAGCATACCCGGCCACGGTTTCTCTACAACCAGATAACCGCCCTCATCAATAAGCGCCGGTGAGCCGTCTTCTTTGATAACTTTCGGTTCTACACCGAAGAACGGCCTGGTAGCCGAGCCTGGCTTTAGGGTCATCGCACCCGGTAGCGGGGTAATAATGTGGCCGCCGGTCTCGGTCTGCCAGTAAGTATCGACAAGCGGCAGCTTGCCTTTGCCAATGTTATTGTAATACCACATGAACGCTTCCGGGTTGATCGGCTCGCCCACGGTTGCAAGTACTCTAAGCGACGATAAGTCGTACTTGTTAACCCAGGTCTCTCCCTCTTTCATCAGCGAACGAATAGCGGTCGGCGCGGTATAAAAGATGCTCGCTTTGTGCTTCTCGACAATATCCCAGAACCTACCTGGATTTGGGTATGTTGGAACGCCTTCGAAGACGATACTCGTCGCACCGTTTGCGAGCGGGCCATAGACGACATAGCTGTGCCCCGTTACCCAACCGATGTCCGCGGTACAGAAATGGGTGTCTTCCTCTTGGTAATCGAAATCATACTTGAACGTCATCGCAGCATAGAGTAAGTACCCACCGGTCGTGTGAAGTACACCCTTCGGTTTGCCGGTTGAACCCGATGTATACAGGATAAAGAGCGGGTCCTCCGCGTCTACGGGCACGGGCTCACAATAGCTTGTGATATCATCTGCGGCTATTTCCTCGTGCCACCAACTATCGCGGCCTTCTACCATATTACATTCGCCGGCGTGATTTACAACGATAACGTCTTTAACGCCCGGGCACTCTTCAAGCGCCGCATCGGCGTTTTTCTTTAAAGCAACCGTTCGGCCACCACGAAGCCCATTATCTGCGGTGATAAGAATCTCCGCCCCGGCATCTTGGATACGGTCACGAAGCGCTTGTGCGCTGAAACCGCCAAAAACGATGGTATGGATAGCGCCAAGACGCGCGCATGCAAGCATTGCAATCGGAAGTTCTGCTATCATCGGGAGGTAGATGGAGACCCTATCGCCCTTCTTCACGCCATGCTTTTTCAGAACATTTGCGAACCTGTTTACCTCGGTGTAAAGCTGGCCATAGGTATAGGTTTTATAGCTTCCATCATCGGCCTCGAATATAACGGCAGCTTTGTTTTTCCTAAACGTCCCGATGTGTCTGTCGAGGCAATTGTACGAGACATTGAGCGTGCCGCCCTGGAACCACTTCACATACGGCTTGTCGAAGTCATAGTCGAGAACTTTGTCCCATTTGCTGTACCAGCTGAGCTCTTTTTCAGCCATCTCGCCCCAAAACCCCTCAGGGTCCTCAATCGAGCGTTTGTACATAGCCTCGTATTCCGCCATGCTCTTAATGTGAGCATTCGCGCTGAATTCAGGCGATGGTGGGAACGTCCTGGTTTCCTCCATTAGGACGCTAAAACCCTTATCCGTCATGTAACTTCCTCCTTCTCCTGTCCTGTTTATTAGCTTGGTGCTTATGTAATCATACCATGACTAATGGTGATTGCCCGTAGTCATTGTAACTTTGGTTACTTGGTTACTTCTAGAGTATCGAGTTTAATAACGACAACCAGTTAATTCTCAAGCGTATGCGTCGGAATAATGCACAAAACACAACGGATCGGCCACATTTTTAGCCAATATCACATTGCTTAGTAACAAGTATTTTGTAGCAATAGCGGATTGCCGCCCTGTTTCCCCCGGTGCTTAGACTGCCTTAACAGCCTGCTTTCGCGACGCTTTCCGGGTAAGAAGTTACCCAGTCTCCCACATTAATAGTTTACATTCTCAAATGTAAACCTAGTATTAAAACCTGGCTAGCGGTACGTATTTATAATGAGCGGTTCATTCTGCCGGTAAACGGTCCATATATAAGGCTAACGGCTTCAACATAGCATTACCGCGCGTCTTCGACACTGTTTCCTACCCTACCTCTCTGCAAAACTAAACATATCAGGGGTATAATGTGCTGTGGTGATTCTCATTGAACAAGCAATCGGCTAGTAACGATGTCTGCGCTAGCGATCTCGTAAAGCAATACGACGCGTTTGCCGCGGTAAAAGGAATTACGTTCGCCGTAAAGCACGGCGAGTGCTTCGGCCTGCTCGGGCCGAACGGCGCGGGTAAGACAACGACGATTCGCATGCTCTACGGTATGTCACCGCCTACGGCCGGAGAGCTATATGTCCTGGATCAGGATATTCGCACGCATGCGCGTGCGATTAAACGATGTTTAGGCGTAGTTCCCCAGGAGACTAACCTTGACACCGATCTTACGGTTCTGGAAAACCTCGAAGTATATGCTAACTATTTTGGTATACCGAAGAATATAGCGCGTGAGCGCGCATCTGAGTTGCTCAATTTTATCCAGCTCGAAGGCAGGACAAAAACAATGGTCGATGAGCTCTCGGGCGGCATGAAACGCCGCCTCTTGCTGGCGCGAGCGCTTATAAACAACCCGAAGCTAATAATTCTCGATGAGCCGACAACCGGTCTCGACCCGCAAGCGAGGCATCTCATTTGGGATAAAATGCGTGAACTCAAGGGACAGCAAGTAACGCTGGTTTTAACGACGCATTATATGGAAGAAGCAAGCCAACTCTGCGACCGCATCGTTATCATGGATGAAGGAACGATTATCGCTGAGGGCTCACCGGCCGAGCTTATCAACCGCTATATAAGCCGCGAGGCACTCGAGATACGGGTTGCACCGGGGCAATCACAGCGCGCGATCGATGTGCTGAGCCCGTTAAGCGAAACCTACGAGGTGCAGGACGATACGCTTGTCTTCTTCGCTTCATCGGTTGATGTGCTTATGCGAGCTGCCGAAGAGGCGCACTTACCCATCGAATACGTCCTGGTCAGGCTAACAACGCTCGAAGATGTCTTTCTCAAACTTACCGGAAGGAGGCTCCGGGATTGAACGCGGTTATTGAAGCAGCCCGCTCGATATCAGCTATTGGCGTTGTGCGCATGTGGCAACGAAACTGGAAAATCTTCCGTAAGGTGTTCTGGCTCGCATCGGCGCCAACCCTTATCGAGCCGTTTATTTACCTTCTCAGCCTCGGTATTGGCCTGGGAGTCTTCGTGCACGAAGTACAAGGGATGAGTTATACCCAATTCATCGCCTCCGGGTTGTTGGCATCAACGGTCATGTTCGGAGCCTCATTTGAAACCACCTATGACAGTTTTGTGAGGATGAAATACGAAAGAACGTACGATGCGGTTCTTGCGACGCCTCTCACTATTGAGGATGTAATCGGCGGTGAGATCCTGTGGGGTGCAACACGAGGCTACATCGGCGCTCTGACCTTTTTGTTCATAATCTCTCTGTTCGGCTTAGTGAAATCGCCGGCCGTTTTGCTGCTCATACCGCTGCTCTTCGTTTTCGCGCTGCTCTTTGCAACCATAGGCATGCTCTTTACTGCGCTGGTATCCAACATACTGCTTTTCAACTACTACTTTACTCTTTTTATAACGCCGCTCTTTCTGTTCTCGGGGATATTCTTTCCGGTGAGTACCCTGCCGGGGTGGGCGCAACGGCTCGCGTTGTTCTCGCCGCTGTACCATGTGGTAGTTGTCTGCCGCAGTTTTGTAAACGGCACACTGAACCAGGGTGTTTTAATAAGTGCGCTCTTGGTTGCGGGATCAGCGGTACTGCTGTTTTTAGTGCCGATTGCAATTATGAAGCGCAGGTTAATTAAGTAACTAATACGGCATTTAATTGAGACACTATTGAGTACCGTTGCCCCTGTGCATAACAAGTGTCTTTAAGTGAGCTATAACCTCGCCTGGAACACGGTTTCCCACGCGCACCATAAAGGTGTTCGCAGGATGACTTAAAATATCAGGGTCGTTGGTGTTCCAAAGCTCAAACCCGTACTTGCCGAGAACGCTTGACAGCATATTGCTGTACTCCCAAATCGACAACCCGCTTTTCTCGAGGTCCCAATGCCAGTAATACTCGGTCGATATAACGATATGGTTCTCGAATGTGTCTCTGTTGAATGATTCACGCAGAAGCGCCTCGCCGATACCGCGCCGGCGCCAGTCATTACTGACCTCTATCGCCCCCAGCTCCAAGAGATCGGGAACCTCGCTATCGCCCCAATTCAGGTACGTATCCGGCGGCAGGTATGTGACGTATCCGATCACTTTCTTGCCGAAACGTGCGACAAAGACAAACCCGTCAGAACCGGCTATATCTATCAAGGCTTTCTTTTGCTGCTCCGCACAGCGGAACATCTTCAAGCCCTCATCCAGCTGATAATCACGTAATTTGACAGCACTAACCGGACCCTCGACAACGACGGGACCACGGTCGCTTATCAATATCGCGCCGTTGACCCCTCGGTTTTCGAACTGGGCTATGGTCCATTTAATTGGATGTTTTGCCGCCAAACTCATGCTCGACATTTCTACTGCCCCCAAAACCTAAGTTCCTTTCCATCTATACTATATCGGCTCGTTTCAACAATATTATACGTCATTTTGTTTCGTTTGTGCAGAGTTTCACAAGGTCTAATAGGGGTTATTTAACTATCTATACATGGAAGTACGGCCGAAATTACTTCTTTAGCGTAAGTAATATCATGGCTTATATTGGCTTAGTCTCCCCAGAAATCAAGATTTTTAGTGTTTAAATTGCACCTAAATTGCATATTGGATAGGTAGGGTTCTGCGCGGCAGCATCTGAGCGCTGCTCTGTAGATAAACGAAATCGAGGCATAGCATGAAAGCGATCTCTACTACTGATTTAACCAAATACTACGGCGCGACCCGGGGCATTGAGAACTTAAATCTCGATATCGATGAAGGTGAGGTTTTTGGGTTCCTGGGGCCGAACGGCGCAGGCAAAACCACCACAATGCGGCTCCTCTCCGCCCTGCTGAGGCCTACACGCGGCTCGGCGACTGTTTTAGGTAAAGATGCCTGGCATGATGCCGCCGAGATTAAGCAAGAAATGGGTATTCTGCCCGGAGATATCCATTTGTACGAGAACATGACCGGTGAAGCGTTCCTCAATTACATCACCCGTTTTAGGCCGAACAAATTGTCGGTGCTGAAAGACTCGCTTGCCAAGCGGTTTGATATCAACCTCAAGACGAGGATTAAGGATTACTCGAAAGGCAATCGCCAAAAGATCGCGGTTATCCAGGCAACAATGCATAAACCCAAGCTCTTACTGCTTGATGAGCCAACATCCGGCCTCGACCCTCTTATGCAAGAAGAATTCTACAACTTGATAAAAGAGTTCAAGGCAGACGGCCAGACGGTGTTTCTATCGTCGCATATCCTCCCCGAGATCGAGAAAATCTGCGACCGCGTGGGCATCGTCAAAGACGGCAACCTGGTTACAATTGAAAAGATAAGCGATATAGCCGCTAAAAAAGTACGCTACGTCGACCTTACACTGGCGGAGCCGGTTAACGTTGATGAGTTTCGTGTACCCGGGGTCACCCAAATCGATCAGATTGATAACCATATTAGACTTACGGTTAAGGGTGAGATCGATCCACTGATTAAGAAACTCGCGCAATACGATGTGCTGGATATGATAGCGGAACATGCGAGCCTTGAAGAAATCTTCCTCGAATACTATGGGAAAGGCGGCCGCAATGAATAGCAATCTCCTACTAAAATCGCTGAGAGATATCCGTGTGAGCTGGATATCGTATGCAGCCGGTATGGTCGTGTACGTGCTCTTGCTGATGTCGATTTACCCGACTATTCAAAAAAGCATGGCCGACTTTGAGCGCCTACTCAAAGCCTATCCGAAGGCTTTTATCGGAATCTTTGGCGGCGGACAGGCTAATCTGTTTACTGTAGAAGGATTCTTTGCGCTCGAGATGTTTGCGTTGATATGGTTCATAATCATCGGCGCGTTCGTTATTTCATACGGTACCGGTGCCATCGGCAGAGAAATTGACAGCGGTACTATCGAGATATTGTTGGGCCAACCTATATCGCGAATAACGGTATTGATAGCGAAGGGCATAACCCTCTTTGCCTCGACGCTCGGTTTGGTTATTGTAACAACCGGCTCGGTGTATATCTTCAGTGTTATCTATAACGTGAAGCTCAAACCCGAAGGAGTTCTAGCGCTTACCGTAATCGGCGGGCTATTCTTCCTAGCCATAGCCTCCTTCTCCCTCCTCTTTTCAGTGCTGTTTGGCGAGCGCGGTCGCGCAGCCTTTGTGTCAGCAGGTTTGCTGACCATTATGTATATCATCCATGTGCTGGCTAGTTTTGCGGATTGGGCGAAAAATCTCGATTACGTTTCCCTGTTTCATTATTATGATCCTGCTCGGCTCCTCTCGACCGGTAACATACCAGGCAGAGACGTAGCCGTCTTTGTTGGAACAATAATTGTGTTCTTCGTTGCAAGCTTGCTTATCTTCAACAGGCGCGATATTGCACCATAACTGCATTGTCCAGCTGAAAGAGTTGAGCTTGGCTAAAAAATATGAGATAATGTGATAAGCTAAGACGTGAATTCGTAGATGAGGGCTCGTTACAAGAGGGCCTTTGTTGTTTGGTAAGGGTCGTAACCGCTTTTTCGTGTCACACCTGCCTAGCGTCGTAAGCTCCATATATGGATGCCAGGAGGTGAACTAGGTTGGCTAAAGGCACAGTAAAGTGGTTCGACAATTCCAAGGGCTTTGGTTTTATCGCTCAGGATGATGGCGGTCCGGACGTGTTCGTTCATTTCTCAGCTATCTCCGGCGATGGCTTTAAGACCCTCGATGAAGGAACAGCTGTCGAATTCGACATTGAGATGGAGGCTAAAGGCGCTCGCGCATCCAATGTTACGATCGTTAGGTAGTCTCAGATACACCCTAACAAAATAAACCACCTTGCAATACAAAGAGGCGGTTTTAAAAACTAAAAAGTCCCACCCTAGGGTGGGACTTTTCTTGTCAGTCAAGGCGTCTGCCACGACCTAGAAGTTTTTCTTCTACTTATCCCGTCTTGGCTGACAATCTGAATATCGGCGCTCCTATAGTACGACTTTAGTATTTTTACAAAAATATTTTTGCAAATCACCTATCCGTTCGTACTAGAGTGCCTTCCCGATTCATAGGATCAAAAACACATTTCAAAGCTGTTAAGCAAGCCATAGTTTATACCAATAATTATCACTCCATGCTAGAATAGGGCGAAGCTTTTAGCCTAGTTTTAAATACTCGGCAGTATGGTATCCCCTCTTTCGTATACCAAGTAATGTAGCAGTCATCGAAGTTAAGGAGGCAGCTTTGAAAAGAATGGTAATCGCATGTATGGCTATCTTAGTCACACTCGCGCTAGTATCGTGTTCCGGTTCTAGCTCTAACTCAGGCAAAAAAACCACTATCAAAGTCGGTAACGACAAGATATCCATGACGGAATTTAAAGACAAGGATTTCAGCTTCACGTACCCGTCTGATTGGACTGTTGCAACCAACGGCGGCGAGATCGATGGGTTCGGGGGCAAGGGTGTTATTTCGGTTAACAATCTCGACAAAGTTAATTATTGGGTAAAACCGATTGTGCGCAGCGAGCTCATCCACGATGGCGGTGGCCTCGTAGTCAATAAGCTGCCGGAAGACGGCGTCTATATGTTTGTTATGGATGCCGGTGATATAGGCAAGGCGAGTAAAAGCAAACTTACATCATCCACCAAACCGTATGGCAACCCCGAGATATTTAAGAATTCGTCGTTTAAGATCACGTCTGACTTGAGCAAGTTTCCTAAAAAACAACGCGCAAAGATCCTCAAGAAATGGTCGGTTAAGAATAATTGGCTGCATTACAGGGTCGAATTCATTAACCACGGCCACGCTTTTGATGCTCACATATACTTGCTCGGTAATGCGGTGAAATCAGAACAAAAGACCGCCGGGGCAATTGTAAAAAGCTTTAAGCTGGTTAGCCCAAAATAATAGTCTTTCGACTGCAAAAACCGCATAAAGTCTGGATAAACGCCATAGCGATATCGCTATGGCGTTAGAGCGCTGGTAAATACGTTTTAAGGAATTGCAGTACTTCAACAAGCACGGGGTTGGAGAAATCGTATTCGGCAAGGTTGTCATTACTGGTGTCGGTAAAGACTTCTCGCTTAAGTGCAACGTGAGCTCGGTTCTCTGTAATTTCGATAGCATCGAAATCATACTCTGTGAGTACTTGTCGTAGCATGAGCGCAAAGGCTTGCTCTTCCATGCCCAATCCTCCTGGTTTCTGTTATTACAGGTTAATTATAGACAGAAATGCTGTTGGATAAACTGCTACTCCACAGGGGGGCACTCATCAAAGCTTAAATGCTTACAGCTTGACGAGAGACAGAAATGCGGTTGGATACACTCCCAGCACAATAACGGCAACCACGATCAACAGTATTGAGGCATAGAGCGGCTTTGAAATCGATACCGCCGTCACATCAGCCGGTTTGACCAGATACATCTGCCTGATAATCGTTACGTAGTAGCCGAACGAAATCACGCTGTTCAAGACGCCGATGACGGCGAGCCAAATCAGATTTGACTTGACTGCCGCGCCAAACAGGAATAACTTACCCATAAATCCGGCAAACGGCGGAAGCCCGACAAGCGAGAACAAGAAGATGGCCATCGCCAATGAAAGCATGGGTGCTTTTTTGTAAAGGCCGGCAAAATCGGTTACCTCCTCGCCTATCCCCCGCTCGGTTGTTGCAAGCACAACGAGAAACGCACCGAGCGCCGCCAGCGAATATACGAAGAAGTAAAAAATAAGCGACGAGTACCCGAGCTGGTTTGCAACGGCAAGCCCAACCAGAAGGTATCCGGTATGTGCGATCGCCGAGTAACCCAAGAGGCGCCTCACGTGCGTCTGCGAGAGCGCTACAAAGTTGCCTATAAACATACTCGCCACGGCCAACACCGCAAACACAAACGCCCACGCCGGTGCGGCGGTTGCAAACGCCACCGGAAAGAGATGTGTGATCGCGGCAAAACCGCCCGCCTTGGGGCCTGCTGCCAGGTACGATGCAACGGGAACCGGGGCGCCTTCGTACACATCGGGCGCCCAGAAATGGAACGGTACGGCCGCCACTTTAAATCCGAGACCGGCAATAATCATAAGCATTGAAATTACGAGCATCGGTGTTGCCTTGTGACCGGCAAGTTTGCCGGCAATCGCGGCGAAACCGGTCTCACCGGTAAGACCGAAGAGAAGCGACATACCGTAGAGCAATATTACCGAGGCGACGATGCCAAGCAAAAAGTATTTAAGCGCAGCCTCCGATGAGCGCGCCGTTTTTTTACTGGCTGTAAGAATATACGCCGGCAACACGGTCAGCTCAAGAGCGATGAAAAGCATGATTAAATCCGTGCTGGACGCCATAAACATGGTGCCGAGAACCGAAAGCAAGATCATGCTAAAGAACTCTCCCTCGCCCATGTACACATCCACTTTAAGCGCTCCGAGAACGACAAGAGCTGTTGTAGTCAGTAGAACTGCTTTGAGAACGTTGGCCGTTAAATCGACGCTGAACATATTATAAAATTCAGTCGCGTCGACGTACCAGATTGTCGACAAGCTATAGAGCGCTGCCGCGAGCCCAACCAGCGTAACAACGCCGAGAAACCGCCGGGCGCTTTTCTGTATGAACAACTCACCCAGAAGCACGACGGCTGCGAATGCAAATATGATTATCTCGGGCATTAAGTTCATCCAATTAACGCTCATAAAGCTCATGCTAGTTACCTCTTATTATCTGTAATACTGAATTTACCGCCGGGTCTATGTAGTGGATAAACGGCTTTGGATATACGCCTATCGCCACAATAAAGATGATGAGCGGTATGAAGCTTATAAGCTCTCGCACGCCGGCATCTTTAAAATCGGCCATCCACGCGTGCGGCTCTCCAAAAATCGCATTCTGGTTTGCCCTGATCAGGTAAAATGCGGTAAGCGCGAGCGCAAGCACGGCAAGGATCGTATAGAACTTATACGCACCGTATGAACCGAGCAATATTAACAGCTCGCCCACAAACCCGGAAAGACCCGGCAAACCCAGCGACGCCAGCGCCGCAAAGACGAACATGCCGCCGAGAATCGGAATCTTCAATGAAAGACCGCCGAGTTTTCGGATATCGCGCGTATGCGTGCGCTCGTAAATATATCCGACGGTTAAGAACAGCATGCCGGTAATCAACCCGTGGTTGACCATCTGCAGGACCGCGCCGTTTAAGCCCACTTGCGTGAGTGCCGCGATACCAAGCATCACGTAGCCCATGTGGCTGACCGACGAGTATGCAACCATCTTCTTTAAATCTTGCTGTGCGAGCGCGGTGAGCGCTCCGTAAACGATACTGATAATTGCCAGCGCAGCGATATATGGCGCGAACAGCTTAAACTGTATCGGAAGTATCTGGACAAGAATGCGAATAAACGCGTACGTTCCCATCTTAAGCATAACTCCGGCAAGAAGCACCGAGCCTGCGGTCGGCGCCTGCACGTGCGCATCGGGCAACCATGTATGGAACGGCCACATCGGCACCTTAATCGCAAATCCAAGGAAAAACGTTATAAAGATAAAGGTCGCCAGGTAATGATTATAGCCGGCGTTCATGAGCGCGACCATATCGAACGTATTTAAGCCTGACGTAAAGTAGAGCGCAAGGATACCGACCAGCATCAGTACGCTGCCGGCAAACGTATACAGGAAGAACTTGATCGCAGCGTAATTGCGGTTCTCCCCGCCCCAGATCCCGACGATGAAGTACATCGGGATAAGAACGAGTTCCCAGAATACGTAGAATAAGACGAAATCAAGGGCCGCAAATGTACCGAGCATGCCTACTTCCAAAAGTAAAAGCAGGCTGTAATGCGCGCGCACCCGTTCCTTAATCGTCCACGACGCGAGAATGCCGACTACGGTCAAGAGCAGCGTGAGCTCGAACAGCGGCATGCTGATGCCGTCTAAACCCAGGTAATATGAAATTCCCGCGCTCGGTATCCAGGATGCTTTCTCAACAAACTGCATTGCCGCCATACCCGGCTTAAACCCAGCTAGAATCGGAATACCTAGTGCGAGATCGGCCAGCGCAAAGAGCAATGCAACTATGCGAATAAGGCCGTCTTTGTTGCGCGGCAGAAATTGCAATACCAGCGCGCCGAATATTGGTAGAAATATCGCTATTGTTAGGTAACCCATTCTTTCACACCCTTAGTAGAGCCCGAGAATTCTAAACGACCAGACTATTAAGACGACAAGACCGCCGACCATGTAGAGCGCATAGTTGCGCACATAACCGGTCTGTATGAACTTCAAACCGCCGCCCGCTTTCGACGTTATCCAGGCGACGCCGTTAACGGCACCGTCTACAACCTTTTGGTCGAATAGCAGCGCCGCTCGCGCGACAGCGTGCGTCGGAATTATTAATGCATAGTAATAGAACTCATCTATGTAATATTTATTAGCGAGCAATTTATAGAAAAAGTTGTCCTTACTGATAACGTTTGACGGCAGCATGCTCGTACCATATTTGAGATACGCGGCACCGATGCCGATGAGCGCCACCAAAATCGATAGCCCCATGACAAACATGTTGGGCGCCTCAGCTTCGTGACCAGGCATAATAAAATGCTGGAACGCATTGCCGAGCCAGGGCGAACCGGCCAGGCCCGCCGTAAGCGCGAAAAATGCGAGGACTATAAGCGGCCAACTCATCACTGCCGGCGACTCGTGCGCGTGCTCCACATGATGGCTTCGCGGCATACCGAAGAATACGATGAAGACCATTCTAAAGGTATAAAACGCTGTTAGAAGCGCGGTCAGAAGACCAAGCCAGAAGATAACCGTGTGCCCGCTGGTGTATGCGCCGAGTAAAATTTCATCCTTACTCCAGAAACCGGCAAGCGGCGGTACACCGGCAAGCGCCAGGCTGCCAATAATAAAGGTAACCGTGGTAATCTTCATTTTCTTCCAGAGACCGCCCATATCGAAGATATCCTGGCTATGAACCGCGTGAATTACGCTACCGGAGCCCAGGAACAGCAATGCTTTGAAAAATGCGTGCGTCATCAGATGGAACGAGCCCGCAGCGAACGCGCCTACCCCAAGGCCGACCATCATGTAGCCTAGCTGGCTGACCGTTGAGTATGCAAGAACACGTTTAATATCAGATTGCACGAGGGCGATGGTTGCCGCCATCACTGCCGTGATAATACCGATAATCGCCACAAACTCCAGCGATGCCGGGCCTTTTTGGAAGAGCGGATACGACCTGGCAACAAGATACACGCCGGCTGCAACCATGGTCGCAGCGTGGATGAGGGCGCTGACTGGCGTCGGGCCTTCCATGGCATCCGGCAACCAGGTATGTAGCGGGAACTGCGCCGATTTACCGATCGCACCGAAGAATAATAAGATCGAGATCGTTGCGGCCGTAGTCGCGCCGATATGCATCGCAAACACTTTGTCCATATCGAGCGTACCCGCCGTTATGTACAGCAAAATGAGGCCAACGGCAAAACCGAGGTCGCCGACTCGCGTGACCATAAAGGCTTTCTTTGCCGCTTGGCTCGCGCTTCTCTTTTCAAACCAGAACCCGATCAACAGGTACGAGAACAGGCCGACGCCTTCCCACGCCATATACATCTGCACGTAGTTCGGCGAGAATACCAGTATGAGCATCGACGCCGTAAACATCGAGAGGCATGCGTAGAACCAGCCGATGCGCTTGTCGTCATGCATGTAGCCTTTGGAAAATATCTGTACCAGCAAGCTAACAAACGTGACGATGACCAGCATCATCGATGCAAGCGAATCGGTCAGTAAACCGAACGTAAGCTTAAATGAGCCGATTGAAGCCCAGGTAAACGTGGTAAGGCTGTGTCCCCCGCCCATCGTAAAAAAGAGCGCCTTAATGGAAAGCACGAACGCGATGAGCGCAGCACCGATGCTGACGTAGGCCGATTTCTCGCCCAGTTTCTTTCCGAAAACCAGGAGCACCAAGAAGCTTATAACCGGTAATAAAACTATGAGTGAAAGGTAATTCATCGTTATCGTCCCCGCTACCACTTAAATAAGTTGAACTTATCAAGGTCTACCGATTGCACACTTCGGTAAATCGTCAATATCAGCGCCAGGCCGATGGCTACTTCGGCCGCCGCAATCGCCATTACAAACAGGGCGAATATCTGCCCGGTCGCCGCGCCCGGCGTCACGTATTTTGAAAACGCTACAAGATTCAGGTTTGCCGCGTTCAGCATGATCTCAATTGAGAGCAGAATTGCAATCGCGTTCTTCCTGAGAAAGACGCCGACCAGGCCAATGCCGAACAATACGGCGCTCACGGCGATATAATATGATAAAGGAATCATACTTTTCCCTCCTGGCGGGCAACAATAACCGCTCCGATTAGCGCGGCCAACAACAGAATCGAAATGATCTCAAACGGTAAGATATAATTGGTCATAAAAAGCTTGCCCGTAAATGCAAGGCTGTCTTTAGGCGGTGTGCCTACCGGCGCCGGGAATTTAGCTTTGAGCGCAACACCGGCGATAAGCGCTACCAGTGCGGCCACCGAAAGCAGCGTAAAGATGCGCTGTTCTATCCCGGACACCAATCTAATATCCGTAATCTGCGCCGTAAGCATGATACCGAAAAGCAGCACGACAACGACACCGCCTACATAAACGAACACCTGCATGATGCCGACGAGATCGGCCCCAAGCAAGAAATAAAATGCCGATATAAATAATAGAAACAGCCCCAAGAACATACACGCGTGAAACAGGTTGCGCCCCAAAACAACGCGCAATGCGCTCACAATCGCCACAACGGCTGCTATGATAAACATAAATAGATCGATAGTCATAGTGCTTACTCCTCCGCCGGCGCTGCGCTCTGCCGCAAAGTAATCGGCCTTCTCAAGACCTGCTCCATGCCGTAAACGAGCCGTTCTTTTTTGTACTCGCTGTTCTCGTAGTCGTGGCTCATCCTGAGTGCGCCCGTCGGGCAGCTTTCGCTACATAAACCGCAGAACATACACTTCGTCAGGTCAAGCTGCCAGTTTGCTACTTTAAGCACGGCTTCTTTGTCCTTTTCTTTTTCGACGGTGATGCAATTTACCGGGCACGTTTTCGCGCAGATACCGCACGCGATGCACGTGCCCTCTTTGGTGTCGGTCTCGCCCAGGTACCTGTTGACCATCGGTGCGCCGCGGAATCGCTCGGCGAGCTCTGGTTTCTCGTATGGATATAAAAGCGTCACCTCGTTGTTCCTGGCAATCGCCTTTTTCATCGTGATGCTGTGCCCAGCAACGATGCTCTTCCAAGCTTCATAAAATTTCTTAAGTTGTCCGGCCATGTTCGTCGCCATATCAATCAACCTCTATAAAAGCGTCACAACGATGCCAGTGATAACAATATTCGCAAGCGCAATCGGAAGAAGAACCTTCCAACCAAGCTCCATAACCTGGTCGATTCTGAAACGCGGTATCGTCCAGCGTATCCACATTATAAGGTAAATAACCGCAAACATTTTAACCAGGAACCAGAACGGTGCGAGAAACACCGGGCCAAACCCGTGCCACCCGCCAAGGAACAAGATAACAGTCAGCGCCGAGGCCGCGATCAAGCTGATATACTCACCGAATAAGAAGAACACAAAGCGCATTCCGCTATATTCGGTGTGATAGCCCGCGACCAGCTCAGACTCCGTTTCTGGCAAGTCGAACGGCACCCTGTTTATCTCGGCGATCGTCGAAATCAAAAAGACGATAAAGGCGATCGGCTGCAAGAAAACGTACCACACATGCTGCATGCCGACGATTGTTGAAAGCTTCGCCGTGCCCGCCAGCATGACAACCCCAATTACCGAGAGCGCTCGCGGTACTTCGTAGCTGACCATCTGGGCCGCGCCGCGAAGGCTTCCCAGAATAGCATACCGGCTGTATGATCCGAAACCGGCCATTATAAGACCGGCAACGCTAATCGCCGGAACCGCCAAGACATAAATTAGGCCAATATTGAGATCGCGCGCTACGAGATTCGGCCCAATCGGTACAACCATAAATCCAATAAACGCAGCGATAAACATCGTCGCCGGAGCGATCCTAAAAATCCAGCGGTCCGCCATCGTCGGGAAGATATCTTCCTTGGTCATTAGCTTGATAACATCGGCAACAAGCTGCAACGAACCGTGCCAGCCGACGTGAAGCGGGCCCCAGCGAATCTGGATATCGGCGCTCACCTTGCGCTCCATATAGACAAGCACAAGAACGCCGATCCCTAAAACCGCGAATGTCATGAAAGCAAGAACTGCGGCGACTGTTATGTCGAGTCCCCACAACGGGATACCGTATTGGTTTGTAAAATCAAGAAGCTGTGAGCTCGTTAGCACTAGCGGTCGACCTCCCCAAAAACAGGGTCAAGCGTACCTAGGGTTAGCACCGTATCGGCAAGATATGTGCCAGTTGCCATCGGTTTAAACGCCTGAAGATTTCCAAAACTCGGCCCTTGAACTTTCACTCTGTAAGGTTTTGTCGTACCTTCGCTGACGATGTAGTAGCCCAGGTCGCCGCGGCTTGACTCGATATGCGCGAATGCTTCACCGACCGGCGGCTTAAACGTTTTCGCGATGCCTTCCGCCATCACCGGACCGGTCGGGATTTTATCAAGAGCCTGGTCTATGATGCGCAAGCTCATCATAAGCTCGTGGAATCTGACCATGACGCGTGCGTAATTGTCGCCTTCCTCGGCGATGCATATATCAAAATCCAGCTCGGGATAGACCGAATACGGATCGCTCTTGCGCACGTCATAGGGCACACCGCTTGCCCTGAGCGACGGACCGGTAAGGCCCCAGCACAGCGCGTCTTCCCTGGAAAACGGCGCGGCTCCAACAAATCTCTTCTTAAAAATATAGTTCTGAAATAGCAGCCTATCGTAATCTTTCATATTAGTGCGAATCTCGTTTACAACCCTCTTCGCCTCGTCGATCCAACCTTCCGGCAGGTCGCCACTCACACCGCCGATGCGAATGTAGTTAAACGTGAGACGGGCGCCGCAAACCTGTTCATACAGCTTCAATATCTTTTCGCGTTCATCGAAGAAATAAAAGTACGGTGTCACCGCGCCGCTTTCCATACCGGCTGTCGTCAGGAATATCAGGTGTGAGGCAATACGATTGAACTCGCCCACAATGACCCGGATATACTCCGCGCGCTCGGGAAGCTCGATATCCGCGAGCTTCTCGACAGCGCTCACATAACTCCAGTTATTGTGCATGGACGATACGTAATCCATGCGGTCCGTATAGGGCACGAACTGAGGATATGTCCGGTTCTCGGCAATTTTTTCAAAGCACCTGTGCAAGTAGCCGATTCGGGAATCGATACCGGTTACAACCTCGCCGTCAACCTTTATAACAGCCCTAAATACGCCATGGGTACTCGGGTGTTGGGGCCCAAGGTTTAGAGTGAGCTCCTGGGTCTGAAGCGTGTCGACGCCCATACCTGATTCGCTAAGCGCGAGTTCGGTTTCGAACGCTTCCAAGCCCTGCTCTTGCACGTTATTCTTTTCCGTGTTGAGTTCTTCCAAACTACTCATGCCTACCCAACCTATTTACTAATCCTTGGTTTCCGTGTCTTTAGCCGCAGCTTCTCTCTCGGCCCGTTTGGCGGCAGCCATAGCCCGGGCGGCCGCTTTCTTGGCCTCTTTTTCCTCGGGAGTCAGCTCTTTTTTATCGTTCTGCCCGGTTTTTTCCGCAGCAGCAGTCTCATCAGATGCTTTATCGCCTGGCTTCGTAACTGCTTTTTCTTTTTTAACCGCGGCATTCGGGAATACAATCATGCGGTCATCGCTGTAATCCTTGCGAAGCGGATGGCCGACCCAATCCTCGGGCATAAAAATGCGGCGAAGATCCGGATGCCCTTTAAACTGCACGCCAAAGAGATCATAAGTCTCCCGCTCATGCCAATTCGCGTTCGGCCACAACGCCGTCACGCTATCGACCACCGGATTGCTTTTCGGTACTTCCGTTTTGACAATTAAGCTAATGTTCTTAGCGGTTGAGTACAGCCTGTATGCGACCTTTATTGAATCAGGATAATCAACGCCGGTAACGAACATGAATAAATCGAACCCGGCCTCGTGTAACCCCGTGGCGACTTTAAGCAACTCAGCCGGTTGAATAGTTAATGTGTGACCGAGCCCTTTTTCTTCTACAATTCTTGCTTTCTCAGGCATGTTCTCACCGCTTAATATTTCAATCATGCGATTAATCTACTTTTCCTCCGGCCATGATCTTGGCTTTTATTTTTTCAATGCCATCGATGACCGCTTCGGGACGAGGCGGGCATCCCGGCACATAAATATCTACGGGGATTATCTGGTCGACGCCGTGAACAACGTTGTAGCTGTCGTAATAAAACGGCCCGCCGTTGATAGCGCAGCTTCCCATTGCAAGAACCCATTTCGGCTCGGGCATCTGCTCGTAGAGCTGCACGACCATCGGGGCCATTTTGTGCGTAACCGTACCGGCAACGATCATCAAATCGGATTGTCTAGGTGTATATCGCGGCATAATGCCGAATCTCTCAAGGTCATAGCGTGGGGTATTGAGGCACATCATCTCGATTGCACAGCATGCAAGGCCGAAAGTCAGCCACCAGAGCGAGTTCTTGCGGCCCCAATTGAGCAAGTCTTCGGCTTTCGCCAATATAATATTGCTACTACCGGTAAGCTCGTTTCCGGTGAGTTCGCTTGTTACACCCACTTTAAAGCTCCTTTTCGCCATGCGTAGACTAAACCCAGTAACAGTATGGCTATAAATACCAGCATCTCGACCAGCGAGACGATGCCGAGACTTTTAAACACAACGGCCCACGGGAAGATAAATATCATTTCGATATCGAATATGACCAGCAAAAGAGCGAAAATGTAGTAGCGCACTTTAAACTGGATTCGCGGGTCACCTGAAATATCGGGAACGCCGCACTCATACGCCATCAATTTTGCCTCGGATGGTTTCTTGGTCTTGAGTGCTTTCTGCAGCAGCTTAGAGCTACCAAGCATCCCCACAACAACAACGATGCCGACCGTTATAAATGTTGCGAAATAAATAATATCGCTCGTCATGTATTAACCGTCCCCTCGGTTAGACAACCCACGCACATTCTACTACTTGGTTGCACCACTATATAATAGGACTATATTATAGTAATTCCCCATGCTTCCCTGACATGCAAGTGATTGTTTGTTTTGCCGAAATAATAACGCTGCCGCCGATAGCGTTTAAGACAGTAATCGCTCGCTTTGCAAGCGGCTCCCGTTCGACTGTCAATATTATAATTTTAAAGATGACTTTCATTTGTATCATTACTTATTAGCTAAACGGCACGAATTCGGCGCTAATGGTACAAAATAGCACGTGAGCGGGCGCTAATTTTGTAGTTCCCGTTACTATCCCCTTTAGCAATTGGTATTACCCAAACCTATTGGCTGTGTGGAAACCGGTTATCCTACCAGTTCCACTTCGCTAAAGAAAATTGGGATTTCCCTGTTAGCCGATTCTGTAGAATCAGCCCCGTGGACGATGTTTTCAGAGATTTCTTCAGCGAAATCTCCTCTAATCGTTCCCTTAGCCGCCTCTTTCGGATTCGTTGCGCCCATGATCTCGCGAACGCGACTTACTGCGTTCTCCCCTTCGATAACCATGGGAACAACCGGTCCTGACATGATGAAATCAACCAATTCATCATAAAAAGGCTTGCCCTTGTGAATGGAGTAAAGCTCTTCCGCCTTCTCCTGGGAAAGCCTCATTAGTTTCAAGCCGATTAGTTTTAGGCCCGCTTGCTCGTAGCGCCTGACGACTTCTCCAACTACAGCTTTTCTGACGCCATCAGGCTTTACCATTGTAAATGTTCGTTCCAAGTGTTTCTGCACCTCCAACGGGCTGCGAGGGTAGAGTATGTGAATATTGTTACATTACCCCCCGCGCTCATAATTTAACAGGGTTGCAAGACTTTTTCAAGCACTAATTCACATTTAATCAACAAAATGTTTTAGTGACCGATCGTGGGACTCATTGGCACTCTAGCAAAGGATTAGGTCGCGATTACAGGTGTACCCAGGAAACGTTATAAGATTTGTTGACAATAAGGGCAAATCGCCCAACTTGGGTTTAGCGCCCGCTCACATGATGGGCAAGATTTCTTTAATCTGCGCCTGCAATAAGGGCAAATCAAAAACTGTTTTTCGACAGGTTTGGAGCACGATGGACATGTGGTGTCACCGTTGCTCAGAAGCGCTTCCTTGGTTCTGATCTCTAACTCGCGCTCTCGAATATCGTCTAGATACTCAGCGGGCCGCACGATCAGGTAGATGAGCCAGCCGGCAACCGGAAATAACAAGGCGACAATCGTCCAGTAGAACGCCATCGCTCCCCTTCTTTTCGCATCGGAGTACGTCCATTTTGCCAAACTTAAGTACAGCACAAATGCGAAAAGATAGATCAAGTTAACGATTAACTTGAAAACCGGCGACTCAAAGAATGAAATAATCTTGGTAAAGAACTCCACTTATACCCCTGCTTTATAAGTAACTAGTAATATTGTACTAAATTTTGCAGCGATAACCAGCAAAAAGTGTTATGAATGTTGTCATGAGTTACGGTCTACCTATTTTATACTATATAAGCGGGTTGTTCGGGCATAATTTACGGCTCCCCTAGTAAGACATCCCGAGCATCGGCTACAGTGTAAAGCGAACCGGTGATGCAGACCAGGTCTTCCTTGGAAGCCTGAGACACCGCAATCCGGACTGCTTTTTCAAGGTCTGGTTCAATAATATAGCTGTTTCCTTGTTCTAAGGCAATATCGCTTGAAGTAGTATGCCTCAAAGAAACACCCTTTGGCACACTAGGCTTCGAAGCAATAAGCTTCGAAGCAATACCGGTTAGTTGCTTGGCGCTTGCCGACCGATAGCTACTATTTTGTGAGAGTATAAGCGTGGACGCATGTTTTTCCAAGGTTGCCAGCATCTGTTCGATATCTTTATCGCTCGAAATTGCGAGAACAATATGCAGGTTTTTATATGAAAATGATTGCGGAAGCCCCTCAACCACCATATCGATACCTTCAGGATTATGCGCTCCATCCAGAACAACGAGGGGATCTCGGGAGACGAGTTCAAAGCGCCCTGGGCACGTTAAGCCCTTCGCGCCCCTCGATAGTACCTCAGAGCTAATCTTATCGCCGGTGAACACTTCTAGCGCCGCCACAGCCGTTGTAAAGTTTAATACCTGGTACATGCCGAATACCGGCAGCCTTACATCGTCGTATAGGCTAGAAAGCCCGGCAATAGAAAACCGTGCGCCTTCGTTCTTAACTATCTCGATATTTTTAGGCATAAAATCAGTGCCGAAAAGCTTTGCCGGCGCACCGACCATCAAACAACGTTGTTTGATAACATCAAGCGCACCTTCCGGCAGCATACCGATAACAGCGGTCGCCCCTTCTTTGATAATATGGGCTTTATCCCAAGCAATCGCCTCAACCGTCGAGCCGAGCCGGTCGGTGTGGTCAAGCGAGATTCCCGTGATAACGGAGACCTTCGGCCGCACAACGCTTGTTGCATCCCACCTGCCGCCAAGCCCTACCTCAAACACCGCAACGTCAACGTTTTGCACGGCGAAATAGTGGAGCGCCATCGCGGTTAGAATCTCAAATTCAGTTAGGTCTCCATGTTCGGTTTTCACCTGTTCGATAGCCGGTTGGATTGCGGCAAACGTTGCGGCAAAATCAGCTTCGGAGACCATCTCGCCATCGACAGTAATGCGTTCTCTGTAAGTATGCAGGTGTGGCGACGTGTAACAGCCGGTTTTCATACCGGATGCGGTCAAGAGTTCGCGCAGCATCCAGGTCGTGGATGTCTTGCCGTTGGTGCCGGTTATCTGTATCGTCGGATACTTGAGCTGCGGATTTCCCAGGTGCTTGCAGATCGCTTCGATTTTCTCCAAACCTGGGTTAATACCGAACTGCAGCGCATTGGTAATATAGCTGAGGACCTCCTCGTAGGTCATGTGATGCTACCTCTTTCTGACCTTTAGTTATTTAAGTAAGTCGCTGGTCATGCGACCAGCGACTCTTATCTTATAAGCTCTCAACCTGCTTCTTGAGCTTGCCTATCTTCTCGTCGAACTCAGCAAGCTTCGCCGTTTCTTTATCGACAACGGCCGGAGCAGCCTTCTCAAGAAACTGCGGGTTAGTGAGTTTCTTGCGCGATTTTTCCGCATCGGCTTCAGTTTTTGCAAGCTCGCGACCCAGGCGCTTCTTTTCTTCTTCGATGTCGACAAGCCCTGCAAGCGGGACGAATACCTCGACGCCTTGTTCGACATCGACCGCGGCATGCTCGGGTTTAACTAAGCTTTCGCCGATTGTAAGCTCCGCAACCCATGCAAGCTCTTTGATATACGAGCTGTTCTTTCCAAGCGCGTCGCGCTTGCTTTTATCCGGCGTGCTCAACAGCGCCTTAACCGGCTTGGTTAGCGCAATGCCGAGAACCGATTTAATCGAGCGGATCGATGAGGTAACGCTTTGAATCAACGACATATCTGATTCCGCCGCCGCATCGATCTTGCTCGCATCGGCCAGCGGCCACGGTGCGATTACGATGCTCTCCCCTGTTCCCGGAAGTTTCTGCCAAATCTCTTCGGTGATAAACGGCATAAACGGGTGCAACAGGCGCAATGTGTTATCGAGTATGTCAACCAGCAGGTTTTGGGCTATCAGGCGCTCACGCCCGCTCTCTTCGCCGTACAGACGCGGTTTTGCAAGCTCGATATACCAGTCGGCAAAATCGCTCCAGAAAAATTCGTAAATCAGACGGCTTGCCTCGGCGAAGTTGTACACGCGAATCGCTTCGTCAACATCGCGGATAACGCGATTGAGTCGTGAGACTATCCAGCGGTCGGCAAGGTTAAGATCGGCCTCTTGAAGTGCCGGCTTTTCATACCCTTCCAGGTTCATCAATACGAAGCGTGAAGCGTTCCAAAGCTTGTTCGCGAAGTTACGATAGCCCTCGATGCGCTCGCGGCTTAGGAAAATATCCCGGCCGGGTGTGGCCATACTCGAAAGTGTGAAACGCAACGCATCGGTTCCGAATTCATCGATAACATCGAGCGGGTCGATAACGTTGCCGCGCGACTTACTCATCTTTTTACCGGACTCATCGCGAACCAGCGCGTGAATATATACTTCCTTAAACGGGATATCGCCCATGAAGTGCATCCCCTGCATAATCATGCGAGCGACCCAGAAAAAGATGATATCATGGCTGGTGACCAGTAGGCTTGTCGGATAAAAGTATTTAAGGTCTTCCGTCCGTTCCGGCCAACCGAGGGTGGCAAACGGCCAGAGCGCCGAGCTGAACCAGGTATCAAATACATCGGTGTCTTGCGTTAAGTTGGCGCAGCCGCATTTCGGGCACGACGCCGGCGCCGCTTCGGAAACCACCGTCTCGTTGCAATCCTGGCAGTACCATGCCGGTATCTGGTGCCCCCACCATATCTGGCGCGATATACACCAATCGCGGATATTGTACATCCAGTCGAAATACGTCTTGGTCCACTGCGCCGGGACGAACTCGATGCGCCCTTCCTCGACCACTTTAATCGCGGCTTCAGCGAGCGGTTTCATCTTCATAAACCACTGCGTTGAAATATATGGCTCAATAACAGTATCGCAGCGGTAACAGTGACCGACCGAGTGCGTTATCGGCTCGACCTTAACCAGTAGATTATGCTCGCGCAAGTATTCAACGATCGCAATGCGGCATTCTTCGCGGGTCATACCCTCAAACGGGCCGGCCTCATTGTTCATCAGGCCTTCCGGCGTGAAAACGCTTATCTGCTCGAGATGGTGGCGATGCCCGATATCAAAATCATGCGGGTCGTGGGCCGGCGTGACCTTAAGCGCGCCGGTACCGAACTCCGGGTTGGCATGCTCATCGGCAATAACCGGGATCTCACGACCGAGTACCGGTACGATAACGGTTTTGCCGACGTAGTCTTTATACCGGGCATCCTCGGGATGCACCGCGACCGCCGTATCGCCGAGAATCGTCTCGGGGCGCGTCGTCGCCACAGTGATGTAATCCGGCGAGTCTTTTAGCATGTATTTAAAGTAGAAAAGGTTACCCTCTTCCTCGGAATACTCGACCTCGATGTCGGAGAGCGCGGTTAAGTCTTTCGGGCACCAGTTGACGATGTAACTGCCCCGGTAGATAAGCCCCTCATTGTAGAGTTGGACGAATTCGCGGCGAACCGCTTTCGAGTAGCCCTCATCCATGGTGAAGCGCTCGCGCGACCAATCGCACGAAGCCCCGAGGCGCTTGAGTTGGTTAATAATACGGCCGCCGTACTGCTCTTTCCACTGCCAGGTACGCTTAATAAACTCTTCGCGACCGATGTCGTGGCGGGTTTTACCCTCTTTTGAGAGCTCTCGCTCGACAACGTTTTGTGTGGCGATGCCGGCATGATCCATACCGGGCAGCCACAGCGTGGGGTCGCCCATCATCCGGTGTTTGCGGATGACGATATCCTGCAGGGTATCGTTTAGCGCGTGGCCCATGTGCAAACTGCCGGTGACGTTCGGCGGCGGAATGACAATCGAATACGGGTTCTTGCCGGGCTCGATATTGGGCTTAAAGTAGCCGTGCTCCTCCCAGAACTTGTACCATTTCTCTTCAACCTCATGGGGGTTATACACTTTGGGTAGTGTCTCTTGAATCATCTATCTCCCCTCTTCGCGACCGTAAGATTTATAATAAATGAGCAAAGCGAATTCGCTTATAACAATGCACTATCATACCACAGGGCATTATACTCTGTAAGCATGTAGATGATGTCCGTATACTGCGACCGCGATTACTTTATTAGGGGTTAGCGATTACGATACCAATCGCCGGGCCAATGTCTCGGCGATTGCCGCCAGGCTCTCAGTGGTAAGGAAATTATGCGCATTTGAGGAGAAAAGCACTTTTGCGCCGGCGCCGACTTCTTCATCACCCTCGTAAAGGAGTACGAGGCATTCAACCCGTGGAAACACTTGAAACGCTACGGTAAAGTCGGGTTCGACATAACCGGTGATATTGTAGCCGTTGTACTTATCGATAAGTTCAGCTTTGCGGCGGATAATAGTGCCGGCGTTTTTCTCGAGTACCGACTCGACATGCGCCCGGAATGCGCCGTCATAAGCGAACGAGCTCGGTATCTCACGAAAATCGATCCAGCCGTCCCCTGCATCAAGACCGCCAAACGAGAGCAGATAATCTATAATAAGGATTTTATCTTTCGTGTCATCGGCACAACCATCACTCGCAAAGCAGCTGTTCTTAGTCACGGTGTATTGCTTGCCAAAAAACGGGATGCGAAGCGCTTCCGTATCGACATCAAATTCGGCGCCGGTTCGGCTGCTAATAATTGCGAAGTTGAACTTCGCAAGACGCGTTAACAGTGTATCGAGAACTTTATCGTAATTATCCAAAGTTCACCTAACTTGTTCTAGTCCGAGCTCTCGGGCTTCAACCACCTAGCAATCTACCCCTTAACCATAAACCTAAATCGCTACTTTATTCTTTCCACCGACTCGCGCCAACTCAACACCAATTCACAAAATCATTAAGTCGCATATTCTCATGGTGGCCCCGCCCTTTACTGCAGCCCGGCACTGATAGCCGAGCGAAGTAGGCCTGCGCGAGCACGGAGCGAGTGTGGGCAGCGGAAGCGTGGCATGGACCCATTGCTTAGGGTAATAAAAAAAGCGGCCTGCATATGCAAACCGCCTTTTCATAAGCAACTTCTATAGCCTTGGCTTCCCTACGCTGAGACCTCTGTCTCGTCGTGCGGAATAACCTCTGAGTTTTCCATTCCTTCTGTCAGGAGCGTCGGCTCGATGCCCTGCTCGATGACTTCCTTGGTTATAACGCACTTCTTAATATTAGTGCGCGACGGTAAGTCATACATGACATCGAGGAGCACATTCTCAAGAATCGCTCTAAGTCCGCGAGCACCAGTCCCGCGCCCAAGAGCCTTTTCTGCGACCGCTCGTAACGACTCTTCTGTGAAGACCAGCTCGACGCCATCGTACTCGAAAAATTTCTTATACTGCTTGACGAGCGCATTCTTTGGCTCTACAAGAATCTTCACAAGATCATCCTCGGTCAGGTTGTTGACAGTCGCGATGACCGGCAGCCTGCCGACAAACTCCGGTATCAAACCGAACTTGAGCAAGTCTTCGGGTAACACCTGGGTCATAATCGTACTAAGCTCCAGGTCTTGTTTGCTCTTGATTTCGGCGCCAAAGCCGAGGCCTTTTTTACCGCTGCGGCCTTGAATAATCTTTTCAAGACCGGCAAACGCACCGCCGACGATAAACAAAACGTTCGTCGTGTCGATCTGGATAAACTCCTGGTGCGGATGCTTCCTTCCACCTTGCGGCGGAACGCTGGCTTCGGTACCCTCTAAAATCTTGAGGAGTGCCTGCTGCACGCCTTCACCGGATACATCGCGTGTGATTGACGGGTTCTCACTCTTACGTGCGATCTTATCAATCTCATCGATATAGATAATACCGGTTTCTGCCCTCTTTACATCGTAATCAGCAGCCTGGATAAGCTTCAGTAGGATGTTTTCGACATCCTCGCCGACATACCCGGCTTCTGTGAGCGCCGTTGCGTCAGCAATTGCAAACGGCACGTTAAGTATCTTTGCCAGTGTCTGCGCCAAAAGCGTCTTGCCACTACCGGTTGGGCCGAGAAGCAAGATGTTACTCTTCTGTAGCTCTACACCATCGTCTCCTTGCGGGCCAACTTGGATCCTCTTGTAATGGTTATAAACGGCTACTGAGAGAATTCTCTTAGCGGTTTCCTGGCCAATTACATAGTCATTGAGGACTCCATAGATTTCTTTCGGCTTTGGGAGGTCTTCTAGTTTGAATTCAACCTCTTCAGTCAGTTCTTCTTCTATTATTTCATTGCACAGGTCAATGCACTCATCGCAGATGTATACGCCAGGACCGGCGATTAATTTCTTAACCTGCCGTTGGCTTTTCCCGCAAAAAGAGCATTTGAGCTGCTCATTTTCGCCGAATTTGGCCATTACTACCTCCCCTACTTCAATCGTGTTGTGACGACTTCATCGACTATTCCATATGCTTTGGCCTCTTCAGCCGTCATAATGTAGTCCCTATCTGTGTCGTCGTGAATTTTTTCTACCGTTTGACCGGTATGTTTGGCTAGAATCTCATCGAGTGCCTTCCTCATACGTAAGATCTCGCGAGCCTGGATGTCGATGTCGATCGCCTGGCCAGATGCACCGCCGTGCGGCTGGTGAATTAACACCCGTGCGTTCGGTAATGCATATCTTTTGCCTTGGGCGCCGGCAGTTAAAAGTACTGCCGCGGCGCTCGCAGCTTGCCCGATACAGATAGTCGAAACGTCAGGTTTTATATATTGCATTGTATCATATATAGCAAGTCCGGCGGTAACGACCCCACCCGGGCTGTTAATATAGACACTTATATCCTTATCGGGATCCTCCGACTCGAGATGAAGCAGCTGCGCTATGATTAAGTTCGCCACATTATCGTCAATCGGCGTGCCGAGAAAAACAATTCTCTCGTTCAAAAGCCGTGAGTAAATATCGTAAGCCCTTTCACCGCGAGCCGTCTGTTCGACGACCATTGGTACTAACTGGTTTCTGATTTCACTCATATTACTCCGTCCCCTTATCCTCTTGGATTTTTTCTTCGTTCTCTGCTGTCTCTTTGGTGCTTTCTTTGCGAGCTTTCTTAGTCTTACCTTTTGCTTGAGACTCAGGCTTTTCCTCTTTTATGTCAGCATTGGACTCTAACCAGTTAATCGTTTTGTCGATCAACAACCGGTTCTTCAACACATTAAGTGTGCCGCGCTCTTCGAAGATTCGTTTGACTTCATCAAAGCTGTGCTGTGCTGCCTCTGCTGCTTCCTCTATTTCATTATCGACCTCTTCCGGCGTTACTTCAATGTTTTCTGCCTGTGCGATAGCCTCCAACACTAAGCGACTCTTCACCCGGTTGATGGCACCTTCGCGCCAGTCATTGCGAAGCTCATCGATAGTCTTCCCTGCTATAGCAAGGTACCCGGCTAGTGCGCGCTCAAGGTCTGACCCGGCGGCGTTCGTACTGTCCGCCGCACCAAACTGTGCAAAGCCTTGCCGTTGAAGGTCATGGGCGAAGTCCTCGACCATCTCATCGAGCTCGCTTTCAATCATAACGTCATGAAGTTCGACATCCGCGTTGTCTGCCGCTTCTTTGATAAGCTCATTGCGAACAGTCGTGTCGGCCTGCTGGGCTTTTTGCTCACGAATCTTTTCAGCGATTTCTTTGTGTAGCTCGTCCGCCGTATCAAAGCCGACTTGCTTAGCAAAGTCATCATCGATTTCAGGGAGTTTCTTCTCCTTGATCTCTTTAAGTAATACACGGAACCGCGCTTCTTTACCGGCAAGTTCCTCATTCCCGTATTCCTCCGGGAACGTTACCGTAATATCTTTTATCTCGCCTTTTTTCACGCCGATGACTTGATCTTCAAATCCCGGAATGAACGTACCGGAGCCGATCTCTAGTAGATAGTCTTCGGCTGAACCGCCCTCAAAGGGCTCATCGTTGATGAAGCCTTCAAAGTTAATGAGAGCGAAATCGCCACCCTTAGCTGCACGGTCTTCAACAGGCTCAAGCGAGCCGAAGTTGCTGCGAATCGATTCGAGCTGCTGGCTTGTTTCTTCTTCAGTCGGTTCGGTCGATGGCTTCTCAGCCGTTAGGCCTTTATACTCTCCAAGCTTTACCTCAGGTTTAACTTTCACTTTTGCAGTAAACACAAGCGGTTTGCCCGGCTCAACTTGGACGAGGTCAACTTCGGGCTGATCGACCGGTTCTACCTCGGTGCTTTTTACTGCATCAAAGTAGTAACTCGGAAGTGCGCTTTGCAATGCCTCCTCGGTGACAGCTTCTTTACCAACCCTGCTATCGATAATTGATTTGGGCACCTTGCCCTTCCGGAACCCCGGTATCGATACTTGGGACGCGATCTTTTTATACGCGCTATCGACTGCTTTGCCAAATAGATTGGCCGGCACTTCCACTTTTAAAAGTACCGTGTTTTTCTCGTCTAACTTTTCAACATTCGTTTTGACAGCTTCCGCGTTCAATATTGAGCCTCCTATATGTGGAATTAAATTAATACGCCTCTATGGCGTAGATTAACACTCAGTACCCTGTTATTACCCATAAACCAAATTATCCTATCGCTTGGCTATTCAGCAAGCTATGCTTTAAAACGAAAAAAGTATGGATTACGGCATAGCTCGAGTCAGTCTACACCTTCTCGCTCCTGCTGTAGTCCATACCCTCATGGAAATTCGTAAGATTATGTGTGATTGAGTATGAGTTACATTGACATCATGGTGCGAGAGGGGGGACTCGAACCCCCACAGGTCTCCCCACTAGATCCTAAGTCTAGCGCGTCTGCCAATTCCGCCACTCTCGCCCATCGCAACGGAAAAGGAGAATAAAAAGTTCCCTCTTTCCACAAAAACTGCCCGAACAGGCAGTCTCCGATGGCGTTGATATAACTGGTGCGCACTACAGGAATCGAACCTGTAACCTCCGGATTAAGAGTCCGCTGCTCTGCCAATTGAGCTAAGTGCGCATGCTAACCCTTCTCTACTAAGCACTTGTCAGGTGCTCCCCGCTCAGTGCCTAGTATATATCTAAGAAACCGCCTTTCGGCGGTTCTCTGGGTGACCGATGGGACTTGAACCCACAGCCTTCGGAGCCACAGTCCGACGCTCTAACCAATTGAGCTACGATCACCATGGTGGGCTACTAATAAGCCTGATACAGTCTGGCACCCCATGCATGATGCGCTGCTGTAACCTCTCTATTTTAAACCCATTTCCGGTAATTTTCAAGGTATCCGGCCTCGCACGAACGTAGACAAAGATACCACGAGTCGAAATAAAAATAAAGGGCTCCTGATTGCCTGCTTAAAGTCACTGGTGGTCGCTGATTAGAATGCTAAAAAACGGGAATATATGAAGCGAGCGTAGGCTATGGCGGCCAACAATCATCCTATAATATATAGCTGAACAGCAGGACGGTGGCTCAGCCGTCCTGCTGTTTTTACTGAAATCTTTCGGATGGTAAAGGAATTTGAGTGTCTCGTACAGAATTATGTGACAAGACTGTTATCTTGCCGGGCTCTTGTTATTGGCGAACATCGCACCACAAAGGAGAAGCACTTGAAACGAAGCACGCTCATCATATCAATTATCCTCGGTATCATCGTTCTTTCAGTCATAGCCATAGTAGTTGTTGCAATTCTCAAACCCTCAGATAACTTGGCCTATGGCGGCACCATCTTGTACGTGAACCTTGACGGCGCGATAGCTGATGGCGGTTCGGCGTCGGTGCTATCAGGCGGCGCCGGCATTACCCCGGAATTCGTACGGCACCGCATCGAGCAGGCAGAAAATGATGCGAACATTCAAGCGATTGTTTTCAAAGTTAACAGCCCGGGCGGGTCGGTCGGCGCGTCACAGGAAATCGCCGAAGTTATTAAGAAAACAGATATACCTGTGGTTATCTTCGCCGGCGATATGGTTGCCTCAGGCGCCTACTATATCTCATCGCAGGCCGATAAGATCGTAGCCAAACCGGGAAGCTTGGTCGGAAGCATCGGGGTCATCTCGCAGATTCCCGACCTGACCGGCCTCTACAACAAGCTCGGCATAAGGATGCAAACAATCAAGACCGGCAAGAATAAGGATATGTTCGAGCGAACCCTTACGTCTGAGGAACGCGCAAAGTTCCAGGCTATGTCCGATGAGCTTTACCAGCAGTTTGTTGGCGACGTTGCCAAAGGGCGCAAACTTAAGAAAGATAAGGTGCTGAAACTGGCAACCGGTGAGCTCTATGCGGCGACCACAGCGAAGAAACTCGGGCTTGTCGATGAGATCGGCGGTTATCAAACGGCGATCGATACGGCAGCGAAACTTGCAAATATAGAAAACCCGCATGTTGAAGAATACCAAGGACCAAATGTATTTGAGGAGCTTCTTGGCGGCTCATCTGGAAACGCGTTTGCCTTGGTGCGAAGCTACTTAGTCGGGCGCGATATTACCATTTTGGAAAATATCCGGAGCATGTTCGGAATCCCTCAATACCGCTACGCTGGAGGACAATAACATGGATGATACGACGCAGCCTCATGAAGTTATAAAGGATGACATCACGCAACATAATGACATTGCGCAAAGCGAAGAAGCGCAAGAAAGCGAGGCGGCTAAGCCCGAAAAGCAAAGCCTGTTCGATCTCTTCTACGGCGTCATAACGAAACCGGTTGAAACCCTTCGCCATATCAGTGACAACCGGTTTTGGGTTAAAGGCCTTATTATTTATATACTGGTACTCTGGATATCCGGTCTCGCCAGCCTGCCGTCGATTCTCATTGGCTCTGGTTTGAATCAGTTTGCCGGAACTAACATAAACCCAGGGTCGGCACGAACCTTCGCGGTTCTGGTTGTAATTATTACACCGCTGTTTACAGTATTTGTACTCCCTGCCCTGATCGGTTTTTACCATGTCATCGCGAGCATGCTCAAAGGTAAAGGCGATGTGCTGGGCCTGCTAGCGGCGATTGGGTTCGCCAGCATCCCCCAAGTATTCTTCGTTCCCTTTTCATTGCTGGATTTGATTGGTTCAACAATAATTGGTGTCATTACATCATTGATACAGCTGGCTTTAGCTATCTGGGTAATCGTACTCAATATCATTGCCATTCGCGAGACGTACCGCTTCTCTACCGGAAGGGCTGCCATAACATTTCTCGCACCGGTTATCATTCTCATTATCGTTGCTATTATTCTGGTGGTTTTTATAGTTGCTGCAGTAATGTCGGCAGTCGGCGGTCTGGGCGGGCTCAATCAATTGCCTTAAATGTAAGTTATTCACTTAAACGATTGCATTAAGAAGATGATTGTCCTACTTGTGGATGGGTCTACGAAGCACGTTTGTTTGGAAGACGCCCGCCGTGAGTCTTGTTATAGGCGTCTACAAAGATCTGCGCCAGTTCGGGGTCGAATTGCTGCCCTGCGCACTGCTTAATCTCATTGAGCGCCTGCTGTGGCGTGAATGCACTGCGATACGACCGTGTTGATGTCATCGCGTCGAACGCGTCGGCAATTGACAGAATCCGCGCGCCTAACGGTATGCTCTCCCCGCTTAAACCATCCGGATAGCCGTAGCCGTCATGGCGCTCGTGGTGATGCCGCACGGCCGGGGCGATATGCGATAAGTTCGGCAGGTGCGAGACTATCTGGCTTGAAATATTAGCGTGGCTCTTCACGAGTTCGTATTCCTCGCTTGTCAGGCTCGCCGGCTTATTAAGGATGTTATCGTGAATGCCTATCTTCCCTATATCATGCAGAAACGATGCTATATAGATGCTATCTATCTCTTCATCGGAGAGATTCAGTGCCTTGGCGAGAAGCATAGAATACGTGGTTACACGCTCGGAATGGCCCCTGGTGTACGGGTCCTTTGCGTTTAGCGCCTCGACGAGAGCCATGATGGTATGCAGATTGCTTCTCTTCACCTGCTCGTCGAGTAACTTGATGGTTTCATGCGCCATCTGGTAGCGATCGGCGAGCGCATTAACCGCCTGCACTACCCCTGAAAGCTCATCTGTTTGTGAGGTCTTAACCCTGGTAGAAAACTTGCCGGATAATATTTCTTCAATAGATGTAATTATGCGTTGAACCGTGGTTTTTTGCTTCATCGTGATTTAGCTCTTCCCTCATCCGTTACTGCGATGGATTATTTATCGTCTAGTTAAAGGACAACCTTTAGACTAATGTGGTAGTTGCGCATCCCAGGCAAGCCGAATTTTCTTCAGGTAAGGCCGTCCCATATTCTCTATGGGTATAATGATGAACACATGTTAATTTGCATCGATATTCAGGAGGGATTGCTATGTGGATTAAAGTAGCCGTTGGAAACCATTACGGATTATTTGAAATTACAGGTATTGAGGTATACAGGGAAAGCGAAACCTCATTCCTTCTCTATGGTTACCTTCCCCGAGCCGTACCGGAGGTTCCGGTAACTGCGCATGAGTCGCTCAGAGACGGCATGACTCATATAGATTTTGTGAAAATATACGAGTTTTCCAACGAAGAAGATGCGCGCGGCGAGATCGGCAAAATTCAAAGTTTTATGAACAGCGGTTCAGGCGGCGTCTATGAAGTTCAAGCGGAAAGCGGTATGGGCATGGCCAAATCAGCATAGTCTCTTCAGTGGTAACTTGGGCTTTATGTGACATTATAATACCACCTGTATAATTTTATAATAATAATATGACTTTTATATTAAGTGTTTCCAATAGTATACGATAATAGAATTAGATCATCACCATGATCGGATGCTGTTCCGATTTCCTTAGGCCTCATCTCTCCAGATGAGGCCGCTCTCCTTGTCTGCCTGATTGTTTAATGGGATCGATCCGAGCATTTTTTATTTGATGGGATTGTGTTGGTGGGTGTGACGCATTTCGTTGAAGTTGCTTGCTGCATCATGTGGTACGGTAACCTATAGCGTTACTATCGATGTCTTTTGTTTTGGTGAGAGCAACCTTGAGCGACGAAGTTTGCCGTCAACAAGCAACATAATATCGTCACGAAGTGCACCAAGAAAGTCAAGATTGTTACGGCTGTAACGCTGCACTAATTCGACTTTCTGAAGCGAGAATATCTTGCGCAAATCAATTACAGCCTGTCTATCAAATATGGTTGTTTGACCAGGCTCAATAAAATGACAGTCCTCTTTAACAAAGGGATTATTTGTAAAGAACGCTGTCTTCGAGGTGCAGATCATGTGATAAGTATCATCCACGGTGCAATCTAAGCTAACAACAATAAGCCTTTTGTAGTCCTCCGATCCATCGTGAAGAACCACTTTTGTGCGTATTACCATTCCCCGGCTAAACAGTGTATTGAATGTATCGTTTGTAATCTCTGCCGGAAAATCTATCATCTGCTCAATTCAAAAATGTCTCTGTTTTCTTGATCGTGCTCTAATAGCTCTAACAGCGCTTCTTTATGCTTAGGGTCGAGGTCTTCAAGAAATAAGCGGAAATCAATTTCAGAGTTTTCTGCCGTTCTCCGCCAAGCCACATCATCATGGGTTCGCTCTATAAGGCTAGATGCAGATAGAGAACCTAGCTTATCTGTAACCTCGGTTAATACTTCAAGCTCAGATTCAGAAAACACATCTAGCTCGGGTTGTTTTCTTGCTTGAAAGACTGGGTGTCTATCATTCCTATTGATATCAACAAGCTCAGCAAATATCTTGACGCTGGTTTCTTCTGTAATATCCGGGTATGAGGCTTCGCCGTTTATAGCTTCGTTCATAACGTTAAGTGAAACTGATGGTACAGGACCACGCCCCATAGCGTAATAGACGTCGCCTGTTACTGGACGTCCATATCTCTGAAGATGTAATTTATCTACGAAAAAGAGTAGTTTGCAGATTTTAAGTTTCGTTAGATCTGGAATATCCTTTGAGGCAAAAAAAGCGACGACATTTGCAAATTTCTCAACATCGTATTTAAAGCGAATCGCGCACGATACCATAAAATCAACCCTTCTCATGGATTTACTCAAATATACCCGATACTCAATACGTTAAACAAGTGTTAAGCGCTTGTTTAACGTATCGGCGCCACAAAAGCCTACCTTGATTATTTACCTGGGCGGATGATGAAGTCTATATAACGAGTGTTTCCTTTGTTACATATATAATAAGCCATACTGTGCGGGCAACCAAAAGCATGATTACTGCAATGCAAACATGATAAGTGCAAAACAAGTGCAGTCATGTACAGAAGATGGGTGTTTCCCCACATTTAGGAAGAAAATTATGAAAAAAGAGGCTGTAGTTTCTTCCTACACCCTCTCTCACCTGCACGCCCGACAGGATTCGAACCTGTGACCCTCGGATTAGAAGTCCGATGCTCTGTCCTGCTGAGCTACGGGCGCATAAAACCAGAATGGCGCAAAGCGCCGATCTGTAAACTATATAAAGTTTCTTGAGCGGACGACCGGATTCGAACCGGCGACCAACAGCTTGGAAGGCTGTGACTCTACCAACTGAGTTACGTCCGCGCGCGTCTAAACCGCCCTGATATAATAGCAGAATCTACTCGAAAAGTCGAGTAGATTCAATTCAATTACGCCCTTTATCACGTGATTACCGTGAGCTGCTATGAATACTCCTACCTCGAATACTTGGAGGTACATCATAAGGCTAAATTCGCATTTAATACGGTAGGAGGATATGGCTTAAAATATGCAGTATTTCATGGATTGAATAGAGACCGGCTATGATATCCACTAAAATGACAAGAATACTCCTACCTATAGGTTATTCTTCGCCCTTTGACTGGAGAGCCACCACCTCTCCAGTCCTTTTATCTCATACCTATACCGCACCCGGTATTCTAGCCCTTCATTAGTAGATACGAGAAAACTTACGTAATCTTTCACATTTTACGAAAAATAATTCAAGTAATTTTGCTTGGGCTACTGCTTCGGGTGACAAGATATAGCATCAACCGCAGAAACCATCTCATATGGGTTACGTTTTCACAATAAAAAGACGGCTCGATCGAGCCGTCTTTTTATTGTCGGGGTGAGAGGATTCGAACCTCCGACCCCCGGTTCCCAAAACCGGTGCTCTAACCAAACTGAGCCACACCCCGAACGGTATAAATACCTGGCAACCGTGCCAGAGGGTATTTTACCACAAATCATAAACTTCGTGCAAAGTACATTCAGCCTGTTACGCAGTACTTATTATACACACATCCTAGTATGCTCACAATTAAAGATGATTTCCAACAGTAGCCTTTAACGTGGTTCTCTGTAAATTATGAATCTAGAGATCTAACAATCGCCGGCATGCTGCCGGAACTCGCCCATCTTTTCTTTGAGCTTGGTAAACGCTTGGGCGCGATGGCTGATCTTGTTCTTCTCGTTGAGCCCCATCTCGGCAAGCGTACGCACCTGCCCTGTCGGGATAAAAACGGGGTCATACCCAAAGCCTTGATCGCCGCGGGTTGCAGAGCCGATTCGTCCTTCAAGCATGCCCTCGGCCGAGGCAACCCAACCGTCAGGGGTCATAAGTACTGCTACGCAACGAAAACGAGCCATCCGCCTCACGTCGCACGTGCCCTTTAGCTCTCGCAGCAGCTTGGTGATATTCTTGACATCATTACCCTCTTCACCCCCATAGCGGGATGAGTACACACCGGGTGCGCCACCCAGCGCATCAACTTCGAGGCCTGAATCGTCGGCTACGGCCGGTTTATTGTACTTCTCCACCAGCGCACGGGCCTTGATTAAAGCGTTCTCGTAAAACGTATCGCCGGTTTCTTCGACGTCGGGCCAATCCTCGAAGTCTTTATAGGCGTGGATATTTACGTCGTGCAGGTCAAGAATATCGACGATTTCCCGGATTTTCCCCTCATTCTTGCTGGCAATAATGAGCTCACGCATGTTTTGCCAGTCCCTGCCCTAAAACAAGGCGTTGTGCCGCAATGAGGTCTTGTATCCCTTTCTTGCCGAGTTCAATCAGCGCGTTTAACTCTTCCTGGTCGAAGGGGTTACCTTCCGCCGTGCCTTGTACCTCGATGAACTTACCCGACCCGGTCATAACGATGTTCATATCTACCTGGGCCTGGCAGTCCTCAACGTAGCAGAGATCGAGCAGCGGCACACCATCGACAATGCCGACGCTAATCGCGGAAACAAACTCAGAAAGCGGCATCTCGGTAAGTTTCTTTTGGTTAATCAGCCACTGCAGCGCATCATAGAGCGCAATAAACGCACCGGTAATCGAGGCAGTACGCGTGCCGCCGTCCGCCTGGATAACATCACAATCCATCCAGATCGTGACCTCCGGTAAAGCCTTTAAATCAACCACCGAACGCAGCGAACGGCCGATGAGCCGTTGTATCTCGTGGGTCCTGCCGCCCACTCTGCCCTGTGTAGCTTCGCGCATGGTGCGCACATCGGTTGCCCTTGGCAGCATCCCATACTCGGCCGTTATCCAGCCCTGCCCGCCACCTTGCGCCCGCAGCCAGCCCGGGATTTTTTCTTCAACGGTCGCCGTACAAATCACTTTCGTATTGCCGAACTCAATCAGCACCGAACCCTCGGCGTGCGGCACAAAATTTCTCTGGATGCTGATTTTCCGTATCTCATCGGGTTTTCGCCCATCTACACGCTGCATAAAAGAACTCCTTAAATCATATGCAAATCAAAAACGGCTCTTTCTACTTATTTCACCTGTTTGGCTATCCCTCGTCAAGCGAGATGCACATATTATCCTCAGCCACGATAATGGAACCCTCGTATTCATCGGCGGCCATCCGCCGGGAAACTGCCGGGTCGAACTCCGGCCATATATGAGTGAGAATCAGGTTGCGCACGCCGGCCCGGGCGGCAATTTGCCCGGCTTGAGCCGCAGTTAAGTGAAGAACATCCTCGTAATCTGCCTGCTTAGTCGCTTCGCAAATAAAGGCATCGCTATTTTCAGCAATCTCATAGAGAACTCCATCAAAATCGGTATCCGAGGAATAAGCTACGGTGCGTTCCCCTTCAATGCGCAGGCCATATGCCGGGATACTGTGTTTAACCGCAAAACTCTTGCACGTCAACGAACCGATGCTAAATTCCCGGCGATCATCAAGCGCTACAAACCGGTAAACCTCATCAAAGCGGGATTCCCGCGGCAGCAATTTGGCGATAAAGTCGCGCGCGCCCGCCGGCGCATAGACGTCGATCGGCAGATTGAGCGCTTTGCTAAACGCCAGGTAATAGTAAAGCGGATAGATATCGGTAAAATGATCTTGATGCAGGTGACTTATAATTATTGCGTTTAGGCGGTGTGGGTCGACCCAGCGCATGAGGTTCCTGGTTACGCCGCTTCCCATATCGACAAGGATAGTCGTAGCGTCGTTACGAACCAAAAACCCGCTACAAGCGCGGTCAACCGTCGGATATGCCGCCGATGTTCCAAGCAAAATGAGTTCCATCTATGTTAGTTTCCCATCTTGCGGGCGAAAATATCCGTTCTAATCAGGGCTTTTCTTTGAATTAGCGCAAGCAAAAGCGGGTAGCCCAACCCATAAACGATTATAGCTTCACCGATGCCAACGAAGAGCGCGCTCAACAAGAGCGGCAAATGCAGCACCAGGTTGAGCTCAAGTGCAACCCCAAACGCGTTAATAATGACGGGAGCCAGGAGTGCGAGAGATGGCCTTTTAATCTTCCAAATTAAAAACGCTGAAACGAGCGTGAGTAGCGAGCCAAAAACAACATCGTAGATACCGAGCGGGCTGCCCAGATTCGCAAGCACGCAGCCGACAAAAAGCCCGGGAATCGCAGCCGGCTCAAAAAACGCGAGCACGTTAAGAGCCTCAGAAATTCTAAACTGCACCTGTCCGTAGCTGAGCGCGTTGAGCGGTGGCGTTATGGTGAGCGCCACGTAGAGTGCGGCAATAACCGCACCCCGGGTTAGCCAGGCAAGGCTATTTCGCTTCAACGCTGGAAACCCCCTCGCGAACCGGTAATCGAACCTGCTCAACGGCCGTTATGGCTTGACCGAGGAACCGCGCACCGAGCTGCTTAAAGATGTCCTCATCACCGCTGGAGTAAAAACGTGGGCACGGTGAGGTTGCGGTCTCACGCAAGCTATCCTTCCTGGTGAGATATTCTTGAAGCTCGCGGGCTGTCTCTTGCGCCGAGCTTATAAGCTTGATGTTCTCGCCGGCAACGCTCGCGATGGTCTCCGCAAGCAAAGGATAATGCGTGCAGCCAAGAATCAAGCTATCGATTCCTGCTTTAACAAGCGGCCCCAAATACCGTCTGATGGCCGTCTCGACAACCTCCCCGCTCGTTTCGTCTCGTTCGACGAAATCCGCAAGATCGGGGCACGCCACCGGGTGCACATGCACACCGGCATCCATTGATTTTATCGCAGCCACATACGAACCGCTTGAGATTGTAGCCTGCGTACCGATAACGCCGACCCGCCGGCTGTGGGTCGCATGTACCGCCGCTCTGGCCCCAGGCTCGATAACCCCGATAACTGGAATATCATAATACTGTTGAGCAGCGTCAAGCGCGGCTGCCGACGCGCTATTGCACGCGACGACAACGAACTTTACATTCTGCGAAAGCAGAAAGTCGATAATTTCGAAAACGAATCCTCGCAGTTCAATGGTGCTTCTCGGCCCATATGGAAAGCGCGCTGTGTCGCCAAAATACACAATTTCCTCATTGGGAAGCTGCCTCATAATCTCTTTTACAACAGTTAGCCCGCCAAGGCCTGAATCGAATACACCTATTGGCCTGTTATCCACACATCCTCCAGTTCATTGGGTAGCACAGGTTCTACCGACCGCAACTTTTTCATTATAACGCTAATTCACTGCAAGTAAACGCGCAGCACGCTACCAGAATGTCTTTCCATCTAGCCCGTAAAACAAAAAAGCCGGCAGGCGCCGGCGTGCGTTCTACTCTGAGTGTAGCTTATGCGCTCTGAATTTCTCCGTCCATCCAGTAGTTTAATAATCTTTGTGGCGGATTGGCAAACAGTTTCTCAGCCTCATCGGCAGGTACCGGGCGGCTGAAGACAAATCCTTGGATTTCATCGCATTCAAGCTCGGTTAAAACATCGAGCTGTTCGACGGTCTCTACACCTTCCGCGACAGCGGCGACATTGAGATTGTGCGACATAGCGATAATTGCCGCGGTAATTGCCATATCATCAGAATCGGTGATGATCGTATGAATGAAGATCCGGTCAATCTTAATTCTATCTATCGGGAACTGCTTCAAGTAGCTCAATGACGAGTAACCTGTTCCAAAATCATCGATCGCGACCTTTATTCCCCGCTCTTTGAATTGGTTAAGTATCATAATCGCCTGGTCGGCATCTTGCATAACGACACTCTCGGTAATTTCAAGCTCCAAATAGCTTGGATCAAGGCCGGAATCCTGGATCACGCGATCAACCATCTCAACGAGGTCGTGCTGCTGGAATTGTCGCGCCGAAAGATTAACCGAAATCCTATTATTCGTATAACCCTTATCTTGCCATGCTTTGGTTTGCTTGCAAGACGTACGCAAAACCCACTCACCAATCGACGTGATCAAACCGGTTTCCTCGGCAAGAGGGATAAACTGGGCTGGGCCTATCAGGCCGAGATCCGGGTGGTTCCACCTGATCAGTGCTTCCATACCGATAACCAGACCGGTCAAAAGGTCTACTTGAGGTTGGTAGTATACCGCAAACTCTTCCCGCTCAAGCGCCTTTCTCAAGCTGTTTTCGAGTGCAAGCCGTTCAAACGCCTTAGCATTCATCGCAGATGTATAGAGCTGGTAGTTATCCCGACCCTGCTCTTTTGCACGATAGAGCGCTACTTCCGCGTTCTTAAGCAGTGATTCGATATCCTTACCATCGTATGGATATACACTAATGCCGATACTCGTCGTTATATGTAGTTCTTGACCATCGACCGTAAATGGCGGTTTGAGCGCTTCTATCACTTTCTCGGCTACCTTTGGCAGATCATCCGCGCTGCCAACTTGCGGTAGCAGCATGACGAACTCATCTCCACCAAGCCGGGCGACAGTGTCACCCTCGCGCATGCTTTTGCTCAAACGTTCGGCAACCAGTTTGAGTAATTGGTCGCCGACGGCATGCCCGAGCGTATCGTTGATGGTCTTGAAGCTGTCCAGGTCGAGATACATCAAACCGAGCAAGTCTTCGTTACGATGGGCATGTGCCATCGCTAATGAGAGACGATCGTTAAAGAGCACACGGTTTGGCAAATCTGTGAGCGAATCATAGTATGCAAGGTAGTTTACCCGTTCCTCGGCGCGTCTACGCTCGGTGATGTCCTCGCCGATGCTCGCGATACCGATTACATCGCCACCCGGACTTCTCAACATACTTCCGCTAAACGATATTGTGCGCAACTCCCCGTCGCGCGTCATTATATCGTATTGCGTGCTGATGTCCGATTTCTCGGAGGTTATCGAGTCAAGGATTTGCCTGCGAATTGCTTCACGATTAGTCTCAGGCACAAAGGTATCGAACCAATTACGGCCGATCACTTCAGCCCATTCCCAACCGGTCAGATTTAAGAAGAAATCGTTACAAAATGCGATATTACCCTTTTGATCAACCATCAGAGCGACCAGGTTGACGTTTTCCAGCATATCGCGGAAACGGCGCTCGGATTCCCGCAAAGTCTCCATCGCTTGCTTGCGTTCGGTAATATCCTCAAAGCTCTCAACGCCACCGATCATGTTGCCATCACTGTCGCTTAAAACATCGAGGTTCTTTGATATGGTTCGGATCTCCCCGTCTTTCCTCCTGATTGTACATTCTCGATTATTAAGCGGCTTCTTTACCTTTGGTGACAGAAGGCCGCAGCTTGTCGCACACGGCTGAAGCGCGAATGTTTTGCATGGTTTCCCGATAACTTCCTCAGCTTTAAATCCGGTGATCTCCTCGGCTTTCTTGTTAAAGGTTGTTACGAGACCTTTGGCATCGACCGTAAAGATAGCGCTCGGGATAACATCATACACGAGCTCAATGCGTTCTTTTGCCGCGCGAAGTTCCGCTTCTACGCTCTTACGCTCGGTCATATCGCGCACGAGCCCAAAGATTACGTCCTCGCCGTTATATTGTAAAAGCCTCGCATGTACTTCAACAGGTAAGAGCGATCCGTCCTTCTTAGTGTGATTTAGCTCGTAAATCGCGCTACCGGTTTTTCTTATATTCTTAAATCGTTTAGAGAGCTCAAGGGCATCATCCGGGGCATCTATGTCGGTCATATTCATGGCCATGAGCTCTTCAAAGGAATAACCTCTTGTCTCATAGGCCGCCTTGTTAGCATAGATGAGCTTGCCGTTAAGATCCGAGACAAATACAGAGTCCACGGCGTTATCGAGCAAGAGCGACTTAAAATGCAGCTCTTCCTCAGCTTGCTGTTTCCCGGTTATATCACGCCAAATTGCTTGAACAGATGGTTTACCTTCGTATATAACATTAGATGCCAGGACCTCGACATCGATAAAGTCGCCATTAAACTGGATGAGTCTTTGGTTGTGAACGCTTGTTCCACCCTGCTCGACGCGTCGGATATTTGCGGTAACCCATTCTCGCTCATCGGGGCTGATGAAGAACACGACATGTTTACCGATAAGTTCGCTGACATGTTTCGCACCTAGCAATTCGGCGGCCTTCGGGTTCGCATAAATGAACTTACCTTTGTTAACTACCACGATCGCATCCGGGGAAAGCTCGATAAGGGAACGGTAAAGATCTTCGCTTGCAGCAAGGTCGCTTGCAGACTTCTGTAAATACATAAGTAGGACACCTACAGCTGCCGTAATCGAAAAAAACCCACCGATGAGATAGCCCCATGGCGCAAACCAGGCCACTTGTTTCAAAAACGGAAAATCGAGTCGGTGCAGACCCCATAGAATGAACGCCCACCCGGCAACCCTATTACCAATATTCTTTGGATCCCCGGCTTGCATTCTAAGGAACAACATACCGGTAAATACTGCTGCAAGCGCTTGGATTGTGCATGCAGGCAATGTAAGTGGTGTAAACGGCACATGTAGCAGCGCCGCACCGACGATCCATGCGGTTCCTAATCCTGCTACATAAATCAACCAAGCCGGAGTACGCTTACCGGAGAACTCGTATGCGCCCCATAATATAACCACGGAATTAAGGAGCATGCATGCTTGGCTGCAGATAAGAGCAAATACCGAGTCCGGGTGCGAAGCCATCCATAGTTCGGCAATAAGCCTGAGCACGTAGATACCCCACGCAAGCGTCCATATGCCCATGTGTCTCTGACGATATTGCAGATAGAGATTAGCATAGACGAGCGCCAATATACAGGTGCACGACATGATCATGAGGATTGCCGGGACTAACCACGACATGGTGTCCACCCCAACCTCTCATGATTTAAGGGGCATGTGTCTGTGGCCCATAGTTTGTTCGTTGTTATCATAAACGCCTTGTAATTATGTATTGCTTCCGGTTGTTTCTTCATTTACTTGGCTTTCTGCTTGACGATAGCACCGCATATTGCTGAAATTCTAAAGCACGCAATGCTTATGCTGCCCTGCCGCCTGTTTTCTCGATAATAAACTTCGCCATTTCCTTATCTACTTTGAGAATGTGATTAACGAGCCAGTCTACTATCGATTTCTGCAGTGTAATCGCGAGAAATGAAGGGTTCGCTGTTTGCTTGAAATCGTTAGCCAGCGCAGTAACATCATACACAAATCTCTCGTGCTCGCGCTTATGTGCGGGAAACCCAGTGTAGTTATGTTTCAACATAAGGTCTTCCTCGCACTTGAAGTGCTCAACGACATAGTTCGATAAGAAGGTTAACGCTTCCTCAACCCGCTCCTTGCCCTTGCCTTGAATCAGTGCGTCGTGCAGATTATTAATCAGATTAATAAGCTCTTTATGCTGCTTATCTACATCGGAAACGCCGGTTTTTAGCTCATCGGTCCATTTCGCTATGGCCATTCGTAGCGCCCTCCTCGTTTATTTTTAGCGATTGAATTATTCGTGGTTCCAGATACCTACAGCTGTATCTATAGAAGTATCGTCTAGCCGCAGGGCTTCCTTTAGCTGTAAACAAGCTGATATTCAAGCTATCTGAATCGCTAAGTTAGCCTGGGAAACGCGGACATCAACCAGGCACATATGCGGAAGCCCAATCCGACCCTACGTTTGTAAATACAAAGCCAGTGTCACCCGACTATCAAGCGGCCAGAACCAGGTATAGATGGGGTCGCGCAGCTCAATGTAGGAATGTTCTTTGGGTTCACGATCCTTATATCGTGGTGTTTTATCGCTATCCTGCAGTTTCTCGTATCGGTGCTTGGGGATCAGCCCGGCAAATTCGTCGGCCTTGTAATTCTAATGTTGCAGTGTGCTCTTAAGCGAGCTTTGGCATCTTGAGAGCCGCTGGGAAAAGGACGCCCAAAAGATCCAGGAACGCTACCTATCGATAATCCGTGAAATCATCGAAGAAGGTAAACAAGGCGGCTACTTTAAACGCGACCTCGATACGAAAGCCGCTACAACCGCGTTTTTCGGGTTGGTTTCTATCGCAAGCCTCGATTGGGCGGCATTTCACCCGGATGTCCCCTGCCAAACCATGTATGATACGATCCGCACTATTTTCTTAGACGGCGCACTCGCCTAGCGAGCCGGCACGTTACGACAGAACCGGCTCGGGCACAACAGGCGCCGCCTCAACTACCATTCCCCTATCAGCAAGAATCCGGTAAACATATGCCTGGGCTAGATAAATTACCGGTATCGCAACTAATATGCCAACACCAAGCGCGAGAACGCCGAGTATTTCTATTAAGAATAGTAGCGAACCAAAGAGGAATAGACGCCCGGTTAAGCCTTTTGTCATGTTCCAGCTTTGCTGCAAGGCTTCAATAGCGCCAGCGTTTTTATCTACTATAAGGTACATATAGAATTGCAAGCGAATTGCTAAAATAATTCCTGGAATAATCAACAAAATGAACCCGATTAGTGCAATGATTCCCGCAAGGATCGAGCTTCCTAGAAATCTGAAGAATAGACGGTAGCTTGAGGATAGATCACTAAACGCAACCTTTTGCTCCAGCGTGAGTTTGTTAGCAATATTGATTGCCCCTATACTTACTATGATCTGCACAGGTAATAGTATGAGGCTAAGGATAAAACCAACAACGGCAAGAATCAAGTCTGTAAGGCTACCGTCTTCTCCCACTAGAGAAAAAATGATCTGAGGCGTGTAAAGAACTAAAGCTAGGAAAGGATGATAAGGATGAAAACCCCGATATTACGCCAAAACGTGCTCCAGCCAAACCGAACAGCCTCCCCCATAGAAAAACTTTGTGTCGCCATGTACTACTCCCCCGATTTCGTTTTATATAAGTACGACTAATAGTTTATTCTACGACCGGTTTGTATTTACCTGCTTCCGTTAGATGCATTTCTCGGGTGCTGTTTATGCGTAAAAAACGAGCTTCTATTTAGTTATCATGTATGTCAGACAAAATAAAAATGCCGGAGTTAACTCCGGCATTAATAAAAGCTAATCAATTTCGTAGTCAGACATTTTGTGATGACTACGCGTGTGCGCCCGGTGTTCCTACCGGCTCCGGCTCCTTTACGGGCGATGCTTCTGCCCCCGCAAGCTTCAGATATACATATGCGCTGGCGAGAGTTATTAGCGGGAACACGATTAAGAGGCCGAGACCTATCGGTATTGCACCAAGGATAATGAGACCGAGAAACGCCAGGTCGAGCACGAATACTTTCAATGTTATGCCCCTTGTGAGCTCCCAGCTGTTTCGTAGCGATTCTGTAACCGCTTCGGTCCCGCTCGCGTTCTTGTCTACGATATAGTAGCCGAAGAACTGAAGCCGAACGGCAAGATAGATACCAGGGATAATGATCAAGATAAAGCCGATACTTACGATAACACTAAACAAGAAATTACTGATCAAAAATACCAAAAAGAGCGGATACACGGTAAAGAAATCCGCGAACTCGGCGGTTTCGCCTTTAATGGATTTAAGCGCTACATTGGCCGCACCCATCGCTATAAACGTTGCAGCCAGGAATCCGAAAATTCCAAAATTCGATATGCCAAGCGACCTATCGATGCTGCTTGCGATCCCAGATATAACGGCAGATATAACTGCTAATCCGACAAACAGCACCCAATTGCGCTTAAACACCTCCCAAGCATTGCTTATCGCTTCACCAACTGAAAAATCTTTCATTTCTTATCCTACCTTTCCCCTAGAAAGTTACATCTGACTGTATGTAATAACTTATCCATTTAATCGGCTTTTCCTGCAAGGATGTAACAGGTTAGTAACATATTTATGGATTGGTTGGTAGATAGGCTTAGTTCTGCCAAGAAGGGCGAATCTAAAGAGGTTAAAGAAACAATCGACATCAGCGAAACCGGCTTGTTTGAGCCACGTAAGCTGCGGTTCAACAAGCGCAGTAATGGCAATAAAAAAGCCACCTCAAATAGGTGGCTTTCAAAATAAATTGGTGGAGGCGGTGGGACAGCTACCCTCTTGTTTCCAAAAGGACTGGACTATGTCTTCAACCGTGCATGTACTCAACACAGCGCGGTTGCAAAGCGTATAGTAGAAGCCATAGATTTGCTTTTCAGCGTAACTTCTACATAAGTCTCTACAGGGCACCCAAGGTATCATTATCCTCTTGTACCCCTCGGCGTTGTCGTATTCTTAGAAGAACTTAGAGTTCACCGATGTAAGCCCTGTTTTTCCTAACAGCGTTACCGCTGCTGGCGACCATTTCTAATCGAACCCACGTCCTAAGGCATTCCCACAGAAGCATCTACGAGCGTATCCTGCGATTAATTATTCGCGATCTGCCTCCCCACAGGCAGGGCAGCCTTCACGCTAGCTCATTAAATGTCCCTCAACCCTTATGAGCATCCGGGCGAGGTGAGCCCACTTAAATGACGTCGTGCCGGGGCCGTGAGCCTAATCCCGGGTTGACGAGCCGCAATTAAGCAGCTAATGCAAATTCGTTATTTGCGTTTGTTTTTTCCAAGCAGTTTAACGAGTTACCTGAGCTCGGCGCGCTTCTCCTGCCAGAACCAACCTCAGTCGAAACCTAACGCCCCCATATTTAAATTTCAATGATCGGAACCCTAAGTATAAGAAAAACGCCGGTCATTGTAAATGAGCCGCCGCTGTAAAGCATCTATCTACGTGCAGTTGTAAGGCAACCGCTGCTATTCACCTTTTTGACGCTCCCGCAACGCCCGCTCCACTTCGCGCTTTTGCGTACGCTCGGCGATATCCTGGCGCTTATCGTAGAGCTGTTTGCCTCGCGCCAGGCCAATTTGAATCTTGGCTTTGCCTCGGTCGTTAAAATATACTTTAAGCGGTATGAGCGTGTAGCCCTTCTCTTTCGTCTTGCCGATAAGCCTCAAGATCTCTTTTTTGTGCAGCAGCAATTTCCGCGCCCTATCGGGTTCCGGCTGCGTAAAACGATCGACGTGACTGTACGGGCTGATGTGCATATTAAAGACCCACAGCTCGCCGTCTTCGACACGCGCATAACTATCTCTTAAATTAAGGCGCGCAGCGCGAACCGATTTTACCTCGGAACCCTTAAGCTCAATACCTGCTTCGTAAGTCTCATCTATATGATAATCATGGTAGGCCTTGCGATTTGTCGCAGCGACCTTATCTCTCGCTCTTTTCATACCTGCCATTATATCATTTTTTAACTTTGCTTGATGCTGGTTTTCGCTGGTTACATATGGCAAAGATCGGAGGCATATACCCTGCCTCCCAACCGGTAATTTCTAGAAATATGGGTGCTTCAACCATATAATCTATCTTTGATAAAGGTAATCAAATGAGTGCTTTCAAAAAAACAGTCATCGCCGTTATTTTCATAGCCGCATTATTCCTAGGTGTTGGGGCAGGTTTCTTTGTAAACCCCGATCGCTTCCGATCTGCAAACCGCCCGGATACTAAAATTGCCGCCCTAAGAAATTCTCCGTCGAAGAACAATGAGGCGGTCGCTGAAGCAGCATCAAAAGAAACCGCATCCTATGATGTTGCGGTGTATGGAGGCACCCCCGAGGGAGTCGCCGCTGCAATTTCCTGTAGCAGGCACGGCCTTAAAGTATGCCTTGTCAGCGAAACCGAAACGCTCGGTGGCGTATGGGCGCATGCGCAGCTTAATCAAATGGATAACTCCTACAGCATGATGGTTCCAAGCTCCGGATCAACCGATACTGCGCCGTATTATACGCTTACCAACCAAGGCCTCAATGAGTCATTCATGCGCCTCCTCGGCATTAAGAAGATGGAAAACGGCTACTATGACGGGGTTTTTGATACGGCACGAGTATCACCACTGTTTACCCAGCTTCTAAAAGACAACAAAATCGATAAGCTCGTGTTTCAAAATTTTACGCCAAACATTATCGGCCGAACACTGACGACGATGGACATGACCCTTTCCGGCACCGATACAAGAACCGTCAGCGCGAGGTATTTCATCGATGCGTCGGAAAATGGAGACCTCGCTGCGTGCGCCGGTTGCCCGTACACGCTCGGACGCGGGCAAACCATCTACGGGACTACCGATACACCGGTTCGGCTCACTGAAAGCGATTATGGGCCGGACCAGCGGCAGATGTCGGCGACACTCATGTTTCGCCTCGGCGGCGTTCACTGGGATGATTTAAGAAACATCAGTCACAACGGCGATCAGGACAAGTTCGCGCGTTCTGAGAACGCCGGCTGGGGCTACAACCAGGTCGCGCCTGATTTCAATAACCAGACAAGCACCGCAAACGGAGTAATGTTGAGCGGGCTTAACCTGGGTAGGCAATCCGATGGGTCGATTCTGGTTAACGGGCTTCTTGTTTTTAACGTCAACGGAACGTTATGGGGCTCGGTTAACGATGGCGTTCGGCGCGGTAAAGCAGACCTACCGGCAGTTGTTTCTTACCTAAAAGCCACCTTGCCGCCCTTCCAAGACGCGTATCTTATCGATTCGGCCAATACGCTTTACGTGCGCGAGAGCAGGCATTTTATCGGCAACTATATTCTTTCGCTCGATAGCGTAGTTCGTGGCGAGCAGCCCTACGATACGATCGCCCGTGCCGGCCACACCGTTGACGAACACCCCTATACGCCGGAGGAAGCCCGGCAAAACCTGCAAAACTACGGCAGTCTGGTCGACCTGCACCTGCAGCCGAAGCTCTACGGTATTCCAATGCGATCGCTGTTGCCGATGCGAATCGATAATCTCGCGCTGGTCGGCCGGACAATATCCTGCACACCGAAAGCCGCTGCATCGGCTCGTGTAGTTTCTATCGGGATATCTGAGGCTCAGGCTATCGGGAGTGTCATTAAGGTTGCCGAACGACAAGGCAGAGGCCTTAAAGACCTCGCCAACGATACCGGCTTCTGGTCGAATTTCGCGAGCGAAATGCCGTAAGAATACTATTCTTCCGCCAGAACGAAATCGATGCGGCGCTCTCCGATAACCACATTGGTAATTTGTACGGTAACGCGGTGCCCGATCTGGAAGCTCTTCCCCGTTCGCTGCCCGACCAGGGTAAAGGATGCTTCATCATAATGATAGAAATCCCCTTTAAGGTCGCGCACATGAACCAGGCCCTCGGCGGTGTTTGCGAGCTGCACGAAGAAACCGTAGCCCGACACACCGGTAATCGTACCCTCGAATACTTCACCGATATGCTCGCGCATGAGTTCGCAGAGCTTCACACTAACCGATTCGCGCTCGGCGTCGTCGGCTTCGCGCTCCATATATGAGCAGTGCTCACAGGCATCCGCGAGGTCATCGACCATATGCACGATGTCCGGCTCAGAGAGATCCTGGTCCATAACTGCTTTAACCAGCCTGTGCACCATCAGGTCCGGATAGCGCCTAATCGGCGAGGTGAAGTGGGTATAGTGCTGCGACGCCAAGCCGAAATGCAACGTGTTCGACGGCGTATACTTCGCGCGCTTCATCGCTCTGAGTAAGATATTGTTGACAAGCAGCTTCTCGGGACGATCATGCGCAAACTCGATAATCTGCTGAATAACCTTGGGATGTGCCCCTTTTAGCTTTTTAACCGGGTAATGAAGGTTTTCGATAAGCTCTTCAAGTTGTATGAGGCTCTCTTCATTTGGCTTGTCGTGAACGCGATAGACCATTGGGACATCTTGCCAGTACATATATCCCGCAACAGTCTCGTTTGTGACGATCATCGCCTCTTCGATAAGCTGGGTGGCGGGTGTGCGCTCGCGGATGATTACCTCCACAGGTTTCAGGTTCTCATCAAGAATGACTTTCGGCTCGACCGTTTCAAAATCGAGGCTTCCGCGTTTCAGCCGCTTGTGCTCTAAAACCTGGCTCAGCTCTCGCATATTAAGCAGCAGGTCGCGGACATCCGGGTTCGGGTATTCGCCGGTCTTAAACGACTCATCAACCTGCTCGTAAGTTAAACGATAATTGCTGTTGATAATGCCGCGGTGGATTTCGTGGTCGATAACTTCGCCGTTCTCATCGATTACCATCTCGACGGAGAGCGTCAGACGATCGACATTCGGGTTAAGACTGCAGATTCCGTTTGATAACTTATGCGGCAGCATCGGCATGACGCGATCGGCGAGATACACGCTCGTTGCCTTGGTGTAGGCATCGTCATCAAGAGCGCTGCCGATCTTCACGTAATATGAGACATCGGCGATGTGTACGCCGAGGTGAAAGTGACCCGTATCGTCATCGCGATGAATGGCCACCGCGTCGTCAAAATCCTTGGCGTCTAAGCCGTCGATTGTAACCGTGTAAACATCGCGGTAATCCTTGCGGTCTGAGAGATCGACATCGGTTACTTTGGATGGAGTCGCTTCGGCCTCCGCCATTGTCGCCGGTGAAAACACCGGGTCAAGGTTGTGTCCGCGAACGATAACATCGATTTCGATCGTCGGCGAACTCTCGTCCCCGATAATTTCGGTAATAATTCCCCTGCCCGAGCGGTCGCCATCCGGATACTCGAAGATTTTGGCAACCACCATGTCGCCGTCTTTAGCTTCCATGTTTTCGTTTCTGTGCACCATGATGTTGTAGTAAAGTTTCTTGTCCGATGGGACGACCATACTGATCTTACCATGCGCTTCGTATCGTCCGACAACCGTTTCGTGAGCGCGCTCGATTATGCGAGCGATCTCACCCTCGCTACGCAGGCCTTGGCGCGTACGCCGGCTGCTTACGCGTACGGCGACTTTATCTTGATGCATCGCGCCGCTCATTTTGCTGGCCGGGACGAATATATCACCGATGGCGGTTCGTACGAATCCGTAACCCGCCCTGTTTGCTTGCAGCTCACCGACAATAAGGTCTAATTGCGACGGAAGTGCGTACCTCCCCTTTTTTGTCATCAGAACTTTACCTTCGGATTCGAGAATATCAAGAGCTCTTTTTATCTCAAGCTTGTCGATGCCCGGCAAATCGAGAGCTTCAGCTATACCATCAATATCCTGCGGAGTGTAGCCTTTTTTGCTCATTAGTTTCACGATTTGCTTTGTAAGCTGCATAGTCTTCACCTCAATTAAATACTACCTACGTTTGATAACCGCTATTTACGGCTCTAAATATCTGTTATATTATGAGCACAGAACCAGAAACCCCGGAGGTCCTAGTTTTATGCAAAACTTTCATGGTAAAACCCCTGCTCCTTGTATCGTCAATGAAGGCATACTTATTAACAGGACAGATATGCTTCGCGCCCTGGAAACACTCGAGAGCGTGAAATATACCTATATTGTCGATGGTGATCCCATCAATCAAGGTGAAGGGGTTGTTGTTAAAGTTTTTTCCAGCCCCGACACCGCAACACTCGTTGTAAACGGCTGCCTATTCTTGAATATCCTTAGTTTTAATTATGTGCGTTTTCACACGCAAGATAACGGCACGGCAACGCTTGAGCTGGTCGAGGATACGCGAATCCTGCAATTGGTCCCGATAGAAGACGAACCCAAGCGGATAACCAGGATTAGTCGTGAGGTCTTCACTACCAGCCGCTTTGACGACGAAACACCGGCTGAGCTTTTTGAAGACGGCGACGACGACGAACGCTTGTAGCAAAAAGAAAAGCAAATACTTGGGGAAAAAGAAGGGCGGAAATATTTCCGCCCTTCGCTATTGTGTTGTTTCGCACTCTTCGCGTTTGCTCATCTTAAGCCACGCTCTTTAAAAAGAACGTCACGATCAATGCGCCCGCTGAACGCTACGCTTACGACGCCGCTTTGAACTGGTCCGGTGATACCGGTTCAAGTTTCATCTTGCCAGAGATCAGGTCTTGGACAACCTGCTGGGCTTTCTCAAGCTGTACATCCGTCTTATCGGTTTTCTTGAACTTAACTATGACATCCGGCTTAATGCCCTTCTTATGGATCATTCTGCCTGCCGGTGTGAGGTAGTGATCGGTCGTAAGCAAAATGCCGGAACCATCCGATAACCTGATAACGGTTTGCACCGATGCTTTACCAAACGTCGTCGTACCGACAATAACCGCGCGCTTGTAATCTTGCAGTGCGCCCGAGACGATCTCTGATGCACTCGCGCTTCCCTTGTCTACCAGGACAACAACCGGGGTCGTGGTATCCGCCCCACCCGTTGCATCGCGGGAATCAATTTGACCGGTTTTCGATTTTATCTTTACGATCGGGCCCGACTGGATAAACTGGCTGCCGACGTTAACCGCCTCATCGACAATACCGCCCGGATTTTGTCTGAGATCAAGAATGAAGCCCTTCATTCCCTCTCCGCTAAGCTTATCAAATTCCTTTTTAAGATCCTCACCGGTACGCTGGTTAAACTGCTCGATACGGGCATACCCGACTTGGTTCTTGAGCATTTTTGATGTAACGTTTGGAACATTAATCTGCTCGCGCACCAGGGTAAATGTGAGCAGCTTTTTCTCGCCCTCGCGCCGTATGGTAAGTGTTACCTTTGTGCCGGCTTTACCCTTAATCAGTTTTACAGCTGACTCCTGATCCATGCCGCGCGTTGCCTTGTCGCCGATCTTTACGATGACATCGTTTGCTTTTATGCCGGCGCGCGCTGCCGGTGTGCCCTCAATCGGCTTGACCACAACGAGTTCTTTGGTTTTGCCCTCACTCACCACAACACCGATGCCGTCGAAGTGACCGCTCGTCTCTTCGTTAAACGCCTTAAAATGTGTTGCGTCCAAGTAGTGTGTAAACGGATCGCCAATTGCATCGACCATGCCCTGGACTGCACCGTTGACAAGTTTTCGATCTGAAACCGGGTCGACATATGCGTGGTCGATGATTTGTAATACTTCTCCAACCTTATCGACCGAGGGGATATCGCTTGCATAATCTTGAGCATAGCGCTGCTCTATTGATTTGCCGAGGAACATGCCTCCCGCAAACGACGAGAATACTACGAGCACCGCAAGAATTATAATGGCGGCGACTAGGGTTTTTCTTTCCAAAGTTCTAACACCTCATCTAATAGCATTTGTTTCAGTATAAGCAAAAACATGGATTACTTCTAGCACAAATATGTGCATTTACTTCGAGGAAAACATGCAAGACGTTAGCTAGTACCAGCTCATAGGATTTTGTGGCTCGCCATCCTTGCGAACTTCGAAGTGCAGGTGCGGCCCGGTGGAAAGACCGGTTGAACCGATCCTACCGATATTGCTGCCACGCGAAACGGACTCCCCTTCTGAAACCAGTATAGCGGATAGGTGGCCGTACAGCGTGCTAATGCCGTTACCATGCGCGATGATGACGGTTTGACCGTAGCCCTTAAGCGTTCCTGCCTGGATAACCACACCATCATCTGCTCCAAGAACCGACTGGCCGTACGGTGCGCCAATATCTACTCCGGTATGCATACGCATGGTGTGCAGAATCGGATGCATCCTCATGCCGAACGATGAGGTAACATAACCATCGGTCGGCCATTCAAACCCGCCCGCACCGGCCGGCCTCGATACTTTTCGTCCAACGCGGTTTTTTACACTGCGTTCGAGTTGTCGTATCTTCGAAACAAGGCTGTTTGATTCATTAAGCAGTACGTCTTCCGCAAGCTCATACGCCGCCCTATCATTTTTAATCTGCGAGAGTAGCGATTGTTTCTTGTTAATTTCGCCCTGAAGCGCCAGCTTTTGCGACCGCTTGGCATCGGTAAGCGTTTTGATGTAACGCTCTTGATCGATCAGCTGGATTCTTTCGGTGTTAACGGACGCTTTATCCTGCTCAACCTGGGCCTTCTTCTCCTCAAATGCGCGCTTGGTATCCTCAAAACGCTTTATAATGCTTACATCCTGGTCGACGATGAATTCCAAAAAGCGAATCCGATTAAGCAGATTTACGAAATCACTCGAATTAAGGATGAAATCTAAATAACTGGTATTGCCTCGTATGTAAATCTGCTGCATGCGGTGGTCAAGCGTGCCTTTTTGCTCGGTAAGCCTTGCTTGGGTGCGGTCGAGTTCTTGTTGCGTATTCCATAATTCAGCTTGCAGCGCTGTAAGCTGGTTCTCTGTCTTGCCGCGCTGTGAGCTTACCTTCTCCAGCTCCCCATCGAGCCGGTCGTATTCTTTTTGGACAACGTTGATCCGGTTGTCTACAGAGTCTATTTGTCCGACGAGCTGCTGCTCGCGCACTTTCGTCTCTTTGATTTTATTGCGCGTCTGAGTAAGTTTACTCTTAACAGTGCCTAATTGGTTACGTTTCTTGGAGAGCTCGGATGAGTGGGCAGGCGCAGTGAACAAGCCAAGTACAAGCGCTACTATAATTAATGCTGTTGTTTTGTGCCGTAAAGAAGTAGTTGAAATCATGGCGCACCTTAGACTTAGTTAATCACTGATAAAAGGACAAGTCAACCAGGCGCCAACTCAATTACCAACCGTATTAGCAGCTAAAACGGCTGCATTGCGCAACAAAAAAGAGCGCACGGTATGTGCGCTCTTTTAATTGTTATTTTTCTGTAACTTTATACTTTCAAATAGCGCCGCAAAGCAAGCGAGCTTCCCATTGCGCCAATAACAATGCCTATGATGATGAGCCCGAAGACTAACTGATAGAACTGTGAGCCGCCGGATTGCATCGGCAAGAAAACAAGGACGCGTTGTATCTGTTCTATGACGGTAACCTTTACGACATAAAGCAACGATATCGCTATGGTAGCGCCGATTATGCCCTGCATAATGCCCTCAAGCAAAAACGGCCAGCGGATAAACCAGTTTGATGCACCTACAAGACGCATAATTGCAACTTCTTTGCGCCGCGCGTAAATGGCCAAGCGAATGGCGTTAGCTATCAGCACGAGCGACGTGAATGCCAGGAGACTGGCGAACGCTATACCGATCCACCGCGCCATCTTTGTAAACGCAAAAAGCCGCTCGACCGTCTGACGATCGTGCCTGATATCCTCTATCTCTGACCGGCCTTTTAGCTTCTTGACTATAGCATCGGCCCTCTGAGGATCCTTCATGGAAACTTCCAGTGATGCCGGAAGCGGATTGCCCTCCAGCATGTCGAGCATATCGGTGTCTTTAAACTCCTTGCGCAGCCGCTCAAGCGCCTGATCTTTCGATACGTACTTTACCTGTTTTACCTCGGGCCACGACATAATCTCGCTCTGCAGCGCCTGAACCGACTCGGCCGGTATGCCCTCGGCCAGAAACGCGACAACCTCTACCTTCTGCTCCGTCATCTTCATCCAGTCGTTTACGGTAAATGCGATAAGCATAAAAAATCCCATGACAAGCAGAGAGAGCGTAACAGTGGTGATTGCGGCTATACTGATAACCCAATTCTTTTTAAAACTTAACAGTGATTCCTTCAAGAAATAGAACGGACGAAATGACATGGTAGATACCCCTTATTACTCTTCATAACCGTAGACACCGCGTTGCTGATCGCGAATTAGCACGCCCTCTTCGAGTGCGAGAACTCGCTTGCGCATGTTGTCGACCATCTCGCGATCGTGCGTGGCGATAAGCACGGTTGTCCCGGTTCTATTGATTTTATTCAAGAGCGCCATAATGTCGCTCGAAGTTGCCGGATCGAGGTTTCCGGTTGGCTCGTCCGCAAGGATTATCGCCGGCCGGTTAACAAAGGCTCGCGCAATGGAAACACGCTGCTGCTCGCCGCCGGAGAGTTCATCCGGGTAGCTGCTGCCCTTATCTTCGAGACCTACGAGCCTGAGTACCTCGGGTACCTGTGCCTTAATTACACGAGTCGGTTTACCTATAACTTCTAGAGCAAACGCGACGTTTTCGTATGTAGTCTTACCTGGTAGAAGCTTGTAATCCTGAAACACACAGCCGATATTACGGCGGAGTTGTGATATCCGCCAGCGCCGCATAGCAACGATATCGTGATTGGCGATAAATATATCACCTTGTGTAGGAATAAGCTCCCTCAGAAGCAGTCGTATAAATGTGGATTTTCCGCAACCCGAAGGACCGACTAAAAATACGAATTCACCTCGGTCGATATCAACATTGACATCGCGCAAGGCAGGCCGTTGACCTCCCTTGTACTTCATGGTTACGTCTTTCATCTTAATCATGGAATAATCACTCCCAAATCGGTATCCTACCTGAATGTTGGGCATAAATCAAAGGCTATCGGTAATCTGCTATAGCTTACAAAAGCTTAACCTAGAAGGCCTTGTGCCGCTTGGGAGATATCTTTGCTGGTAAGCCCGAAGTACTCAAGCAGCTCGTCGGGCTCACCCGAACGGCCGAATACATCCTTGATGCCGATATGCGTCATCGGTACCGGGCATTGTTTGCACAGAACTTCTGCAACTGCGCTTCCTAAACCACCTATAATGCTATGTTCTTCTGCTACGACAACTTTTTTCGTCTTTGAAGCGGATGCAAGAATTGTGTCGGTGTCGAGCGGTTTTATCGTGGAGACATTTATAACTTCAGCACTGATGCCGGCTTCCGCCAGGCTTTCAGCGGCTTTTAAACTCTCATCGACCATAATTCCGGTCGCAAAGATTGAGACGTCGGAGCCTTCCCGTACGAGAAGCGCTTTACCTGGTACGAACTCATACGATTCATCGTAGAGTGTCGGAACTGTTGCGCGACCGAGACGAATGTATACCGGGCCGTCGATCTCAACCGATTTTTTTATCGCCGCTTTTGCCTCGTAGTAATCGGCCGGAGCGATGACCGTCATCCCCGGGATTACCCTCATCAGAGCGATATCTTCAATCGTCTGGTGTGACGCACCATCGGCGCCGACTGTGATGCCCGAGTGTGTCGGGCATAGCTTTACGTTGAGCCTTGGATAGGCGATGCTGTTTCGTACGATCTCAAACGCACGCCCCGTCGCAAACATCGCAAACGATCCGGTAAAACATATCTTCCCTGTTGTCGCCAGACCGGCCGCGACCGCCATCATATTCTGCTCGGCGACACCGCAATCGAAGAAACGCTCCGGAAAAGCGTTCTTAAACTTTATCGATGTGGTCGACTTTGCAAGATCGGCTTCCAGCACCACAATATTCCGATATTCGCGTCCCAGCTCTATTAACGTTTCGCCGTAGGCTTCACGTGTCGCTTTCTTTGTTGACATGTTTCTCCTCTTATCCAATCGGGCCTAGACACTCAAGTTCATAAAGCGCCTGTTCTACCTCGGCATCGCTTGGTGCCTTGCCGTGGAAGTCGACCTGACCTTCCATAAATGAAACGCACTTGCCTTTTATGGTGTTGGCAATAATCATCGTTGGTTTGCCTTTAACCGAGCGTGCTTCATCAAGTGCTTGAATAATATCTGCGATATTGTGGCCGTCGATTTCAATTGTATGCCAACCGAACGCCGTCCACTTGGCCGCCGCCGGTTGAATATCGACGATATCGCTTACCAGACCGTCTATCTGCATATTATTATAGTCGAGAATGCCGACTAAGTTATCGAGTTTATGCTGGGCGGCAAACATGCTGGCCTCCCAGATGATGCCCTCCTGGCTTTCACCGTCCCCGATGAGCGCATACACGTGCGAGGACTTATTATCCAACCTGCACCCAAGCGCCATACCAACCGCAGTCGCAAAACCCTGGCCGAGACTGCCGGTAGATATTTCAACACCGGGGGTCTTTCGCATATCCGGATGACCCTGCAGGTGACTGTCGATTTTTCGAAGTGTCCATAAATCATCAACCGGGAAATACCCGCTTTCGGCGAGCGCGGCGTAGAGCACCGGCGCGGCATGTCCCTTACTCAATACGAAACGGTCGCGATCAGACCAATTCGGCTGATCGGGTTTATGGTTCATTTCATAGAAGTAGAGCGTGGCGACAATATCAGCCGCCGAGAGCGACCCACCGGGGTGGCCCGAGCGCGCCATACCTACCATCTTAACAATATCCACGCGAAGTTTTCGCGCCTTTGCTTCGAGAGCTTCGATCAGCTCTTGGCCCTCAAGTGCGGCATATGTAACCAAAACAACTCCTCTTTCAAGCGACGAACTGCTTAAACCCTTCGCCAACGACCTCATAGACATCTGAAATGATGACGAACGCCTGCGGGTCGATAGCGTGTACAATTCGCTTCAGCTGTTCAACCTGGCGCCGTTCAACAACGCAAAATATTGTATCACGATGCTCGCCCGTATAGTAACCCTTGCTTTTGAGGGCAGTCGCGCCGCGCTGCATATCAACCAGGATCGCCGAAGCAATTTCATCGGTATGCCGAGAAAAAATATATGCCGCTTTCTCTACGCTCAAGCCCTCTTGTATGTAGTCGATAACACGGCCCATTACGATAACCGCGATCATACCGTACAGCGCGAGCTTCAAGCCGAAGACTGCAGCTGCTGTTAGCATAACAAAACCGTCGGCAAGTAAAAAGAGCTGTCCTAGGCCCAGATTGCTGTAACGCTGCAAAATCTGCGCCACAATATCGGTACCACCGGTATTGCCACCGTTCTTAAATACGAGCCCCATGCCGATGCCTGACAAAATTCCACCATAGAGCGTTGTGATAATCGGGTCACCCGTCACCACGAACGCCCGCACGAGCGGCATAATCGCATCAACGGCAAACGAGAGACCGAACGCTCCGTATATCGTCTTCATGCCATACTTCCAGCCGTTAAGTCCGGTTCCGATCGCAAAGAGTAAAACGTTGATGATGGCCATCGTAATGCCTATACCAAAACCGAATCTATAATGTAAAACGGTCGCAAAACCACTGACACCGCCGGCAGCCAACCTGTTTGGAATTAAAAACACGTCCAGGGCGATTGCCGTTATCAGTATGCCGACCGTTATGCCGAAATACTCGTATAGGATTCGTCCGACCGAGGGCTTCACTAATCCCGCAGCCTTGCGCAACGGCAGCGCAGGATTCCTGCGGGCAGCTCGCGCAAATGTGAGAAACCTCGTCTTTACCCCATCAAAACCACCCCCGTTGATATTTTCATACAAAGATATACAAAGTTAGGGGCCCCGCTTTTGGGACCCCCGGATTACATGCAATTAGTACATGGTCTTCTATTTATTTACTATACCTCACAATATGACCTATTTTCCAGCTGATACCACGAGCTGCCCCCGTTCGACAAGCACTTTCGTCACTTTCATACCGAATGGTAAGTTACTCACCGGCAGCCCGATCGGTATTTCGTGAACCCAATTCCGGGCGGCGACCTCTCCGATTTTCCTCAGCTCTTTCACCACATCATTCGAGGGCGTGCTAGTATCGTCAAACTTTGCGTCCTGCGGTTCCAGGACAAGCCGGTCGCCGGTAATCCTCGGAACAAAGCTAACTTGGACCTTCCCCAGCATTTCGACTTTTGCCATCGCTGTAATCAGGTTCGGGTAAAGCCGTAGCGGCCACCCTTTAAGATCGGGATACTTCTCTGCTACATAACGATTAATCCCGGCCTGGTCGAAAACGATCCGCGCATCCGCTTCGCGGATGCTCTTTAGTTTAGAGCCTTTCTTATTCAAAATGGTACCCGCGACATCGAACTTAACATCATGCAAGATAACAACCAGGCTCTTCGGCGTAATACCGTCAAACCCGCAATGCGGGCATTCGATATAGACCTCGTCAATGGAGCCGCGCACGAGCTTTAACATACTTGAATCGATTCTGACATAGGCGTTGTCTTTTACGCCATAATCATGCCTGATAGTATCGACGACTGCGGATTGTATAACGCTGTTGGTAAGAGCGGGCACGACGATAACGAACAAGAATCCGAGAATTACGATGATCGGTATAAGAATAGCGATTGTCGGTACCTTTCTCATGCCCAGCTCCTAGTGTCGCGTATGCCGTTTTGCAAGATAATCCAGGACGGCTTCAACGGATGTGTTTAGTATCTGTTCGGCTGGCAAACCCACATCAAATGCTAAGGCGGCAGCATACATGACGTCGCCGACCTGAGTATAAATATGGGCGTCGCTACTTAATATTATAGGCACGGCTTGCTCTTTGGCAAAACGAGCGATTGCTTCATCGGTCTCGTAGGCAAACTCCCTGCTGCTTGCAGGCAAAAACGAACTATTGTTAAGCTCGAGCGCCATGCCGGCTTGCGCGGCCACTTCGACCACGGGCTCCGGCTTGATGGGAAACTTCATGTTACCGGGATGAACGATGGCATCTATCACCGGGTTTTGAATCGCTCGGATCAGCGTCTCGGTATTTTTTTTGGCGGTAGTGCTTTCATAGCCGCAGCTCGGGTGAAAACCGGCGAGTACTATATCAAGATGTTCGAGATAATCTAATGGCAGGTCGATCTCCCCTGCCTCGTTAATGATATTAGCCTCGATTCCCCGCAAAATGCGAACGCCGTGAAGCTCGGGCGGCATGATTCGCAAATTCCAGAAATGATAGCGGTGCGCTCCACCGGGCAAACACGGGCCGTGGTCGGTAATTGCAACCATTTTTAAGCCGCGTTTCGCCGCCTCACGGGTGATTTCATCGACCGTGCTGTATGCGTGCCCGCTGGCGACCGTATGGACGTGTAGATCGGCTTCTATTGTATACGCAATCGTGTTCATAACTACCCTTGCCCGCCGGCTGCTTTGAGCACCCTTTGGCGGTGATACTCGATGATAAAATCATCGATCTCTCCATCAAGTACCGCCTGCACATCGCCCTTCTCGAGACCGGTTCGGTGATCCTTTGCAAGCTGGTACGGATGCAACACGTACGAGCGAATCTGGCTGCCGAACGCGATGTCTCTCTTAGCCTTATAGCGCTCGGTTTCCTCCCGCGCCTTTTCATCCTGTATGCGTTCATACAGCCGGGCTTTTAAAATCAGTAAAGCCGTCTCTTTATTCTTTGTTTGCGAGCGCTCGTTCTGGCACTGGGCAACAACACCGGTCGGGATATGCGTAATCCGCACGGCCGAGTCGGTGACGTTTACATGCTGGCCGCCCGCGCCGGTTGAGCGAAACGTCTCTATACGCAGGTCGGTCGGCTCGATAGTCATATCGATGTCCTGGTCGACCTTCGGAATAATGTCGATCGAGGCGAATGACGTATGCCTGCGACTGCTAAAATCAAACGGCGATATTCGCACCAAACGATGTACGCCCCGCTCAGACTGCAAATATCCGTAAGCATATTTGCCGTCGATGGTAACTGTTGCGGTTTTAATGCCGGCTTCCTCGCCCGGAACATACTCGTTGATGTTGACCTCAAAACCTTTGCTTCGCGCCCACTGAATCACCATGCGCATGAGCATCTCCGCCCAGTCCTGCGACTCAGTGCCGCCCGCGCCGGGATAGAACGTTGCGATGGCGCCGTGGCTATCCATAGGGTCGGTAAACCAGCTTCTCAGCTCCAGCTCATCGACAAAACGTTTAAGCTTGGTGAGCCGGCTTTCGGCTTCCGTCCCGAGCGCCTCATCGTTTTCCGAAGTAGCGAGTTCGTTCATAACGTCGAGCTCCTCAGTCTCATCTCTCGCCTGCCCCCAGGTGGAGATATCGTCTTTGAGGTCACTAAGATGTGACATAACCTTCTGGGCAGCTTCCTGATCGTCCCAGAAACCGGGCTTTGCGGCCTCGGTTTCGAGCTTTACGACCTGCTCCCGTTTGCCGTCTATGTCAAAGATAATCCTTAATATTTGTAATTTTTTCGCTTATTTCCGCAATGCGTTCGGCTAAATCAACAACCAATACCTTCACCCTTCTACGACGCCTCTAGACCACAGCATTTTTTATACTTCTTACCGCTTCCGCACGGGCATGGATCGTTACGGCCGACTTTCCCATCGTTCCTAACCGGTTTCGGCGGTGCCGAATCAGAACCGCCACCAGTCGTGACCATCGCCTTCTGTTTCGGCCGAACCGACTCTTCCTGAACCACCTGGATATGGAACATATATTGGAGCACATCTTCTTTGATCGCCTCGATCATGCCGTTAAACATATTGAAGCCCTCGTTTTTGTACTCGATTAACGGGTCGCGCTGGCCGATCGCACGAAGACCGATACCCTCTTTGAGATAATCCATCTCGTAGAGATGCTCGCGCCACTTATTATCGATGACTTCGAGCATGACAAGCCGCTCGAGGTCGCGCATGATATCGGGTGTTAGCTCAGCCTCTCGCGCTTCATAGCGGGCTTTTGCCGCATCCGCCAGCCGGTCGATGAGCTCTTCTTGATCGATTTTCGTGATATCGATGTCATCTTTACCCCACCCAAGCGGGAACAACTGATTAATATATGAGAGAAGACCTTCCCAATCCCATTCCTCCGGGTATTGGGCTTCATTTGTAAAGGCCATAACTGCCGCACGCATAACATCGTCGATCATGTCTCCGATGCGCTCATGTAGGTCCGCGCCTTCAAGGACGCGCAGGCGCTCTTCATAGATGAGCTCGCGCTGCTTGTTCATGACATCGTCATACTCGAGAACGTGCTTTCGCATACTGAAGTTTTGCGATTCTACCTGCTTCTGCGCCGTTTCGATTGATTTCGAAATGAGCGAATGCTCAATCGGCTGGTCATCCGGCACGCCGAGGCGCTCCATGATGCTGCCGATGCGGTTTGAACCGAAGAGACGCATCAAATCGTCTTCGAGCGAGAGAAAGAACTGGCTCGAACCCGGGTCGCCTTGGCGACCTGCACGGCCTCGCAACTGATTGTCGATTCGCCGCGACTCGTGGCGTTCGGTACCGATGATATGCAAGCCGCCGGCCTCGCACACTTCTCTCGCTTCTTCCGCATCCTGCGGATTGCCGCCGAGGATAATGTCGACACCTCGACCGGCCATGTTGGTTGCGATTGTAACCGCACCCTTACGGCCCGCCTGCGCGATAATTTCAGCCTCGCGCTCGTGGTACTTGGCGTTAAGGACTTCGTGGGCTATACCGCGGCGTTTGAGCATCTTGCTCAAACGTTCGCTGTTTTCAATAGAGATAGTGCCAACGAGAATCGGCTGACCTACCTTATTCCGCTGAACTATGTCTTCGATAACCGCTTTGAACTTGATGTCTTCGTTCTTATAGATGGAATCGGCCATGTCGTCCCTGACCATCGGTTGGTTCGTTGGGATTATGACGGTTTCCAGCTTATAGATATGCATGAACTCGTCCGCTTCGGTCGACGCCGTACCGGTCATACCGGCAAGCTTACCGTACATGCGAAAGTAGTTCTGCAAAGTAATCGTTGCGAGCGTCTGGTTTTCCTCGCGGATCCTCACGCCCTCTTTTGCCTCGATCGCCTGGTGAAGGCCCTCGCTATAGCGCCTGCCGTCCATTAAACGACCGGTGAACTCATCAACGATGATGACCTCGCCGTCTTTGACGATATAGTCGACGTCTTTCTTAAACAGCGCGTGCGCCCGAAGCGCCTGTTGCAGGTGATTAACCAGCTGGCTGTTGATGTGATCGTACATATTCTCGATGCCGAGCGCCTCTTCAACGCGGCCGACACCGTCTTCGGTAATCGAAACCGCACGATGCTTCTCATCAACCTCGAAGTCACGGCCTTTCTTGAGACGCGGTACGATGCGTGCGAACGTATAATAGGTGTCCGCCGATTGCTCCGGTTGACCGGAGATAATGAGCGGTGTTCGCGCCTCGTCGATAAGGATGCTATCCACCTCATCGACGATGGCATAACCGTGGCCCCGCTGCGCTCGCTCGCTTATATGCGAAATCATGTTGTCACGCAGGTAATCGAAGCCAAACTCACTGTTCGTACCGTAGGTAATGTCGGCCTTGTACGCGTCGACGCGCAACACCGGCGGCATATCGTTTTGCAGCAGGCCGACCTTAAGCCCTAAAAACTCGTAGATCTGCCCCATCCACTCGCTGTCACGCCTGGCGAGATAATCGTTAACAGTAACAACGTGTACACCCTTGTCTTTCAGGGCATTTAAATACACGGGAAGTGTCGCAACGAGCGTTTTACCTTCACCGGTTCGCATCTCGGCGATTTTCCCCTCGTGAAGGACGATGCCGCCCATGATCTGCACGTCAAAGTGGCGCATACGAAGTACCCGCTTGCCCGCCTCGCGGACAACTGCAAATGCCTCCGGGAGAATATCGTCCAGCGTTTCACCCTCGATAAGACGCTGTTTAAACTCATCCGTTTTGCCTTTCAGTTCGGCATCGGAAAGCTTTTCTATCTCGGGCTCCCAGGCGTTTACCCACGCCACTTTTTCTTCTAATAGTTTTAATTTTTTGCCTTCTCCCATACGGAGAACGCGCTCTAATGCTTTTAACAATGTTATTCAACTCCACATCTAGAACAAAATAGTTCCGTGTAAACAATACGGTATTGTAACACGTTTTACAGGGACGGTCATTGGCGGGAAGTACAAAATATTCGCGATAATTACCCTATTGTTCCTGGTAAAACTAAGGACATACAAGGCAGTCGCTGGGAGAGCGCTTTTACAATAGACGCTTTTAACAAGCTCAAATTACAGTCCCTGCAAAACGAAGATGTCGAAGTTAGGCCGGCGGAGCGCGGGCAAAACCGGCAGCGACCGGTGAACTACTGGCTGCGAGCGTGCGAGGATGGGCGACGAATGCCCGCGAATTCTGAGCGAAAACCTCATGCCCGGTATGTGCCGCATGCATTGATGAGCGTTGTTCGGATGCATGGCGCACGTGCAGCTTATCCGCATACCTTATGAGCTTTAAGAGAAGTAGCTGGTTTTGATAGCTTTCGGAAAGAGCCGTTTCGGATTTTTCACCGGCGGCTTTACGATCAGGTTCGATCATGGCGATGCCGCTCTGAAGGTCGACTCCAAATCGAGCGGTAGCCGGTGGCGCACAGCTTAAAACACTTAAAACGGCGAAAACTGTGATGGCGAAATAGAGTCTTTGGTTATTGTGACTCGTAATTGAATTCGTCATACTACCTTTTTACCACATATCAACTGACAAACTCCATCAACTTGCCCCGTTTTTTCAAAAGGTTGACGAGTGCGCGCACCACTTTCGGGTCAAACGTAATGCCCTGGTCCCCCTTGATATTGCTAATAGCTTGATATGGGGTTAGGCGATCGGCCGAGCTATCGGTTTTAGTGAGCCGGTCGAAACGGCTTGCGACATTTATGATGCGCGCTCCAAGCGGCACCACATCGGTACGGCGTACCTTATCGTATGGTATGTGGTGCTTGCGCACCATATCCGCGGCGTCTTGCAGGAAATCAACTTGCTCGACAACCTCAGCCCCGATAATTGCGTGCGGCGCTTCGCCGCTTCGCGCGCTTACGTTTTCGAGCAGCTGATCGAGCGAATCCTCATCAACACCGAGCATGCCGATATCATGCAAAAGCGCGGCATAGCCGATAAGCTCGAGTTCACGCCCGTGAATTCCAAGCTCTTTGGCGATATCGACGGAATAGTTAGCGACGCGCCTGCCGTGCCCGCTGCGCTTTGAGTTTTGTGCCTCAATCGCGTTCGAGAGCGCTTCAATCGTTTTACGATATACTTTGCGGATATCCAGATACGATTTAAATGAGAGCCGCGTTACGAGCAATGGGACGAAGAAGAGAACCAGGCTCCAATAGCCCATCCCCTTGTACATGGTAGCAAGAAGCACGCCAAGCGAAGACAGCGAGAGATAGATGGGACCGAGGAATTTCGCAGATGAAACCAAACCCGGGAAGTACGGGGTTCCGCGCCTGATCGCTATGGTCAGCTGATCAAAGCCGAGATCGACAATCGAGTACACAACACATAACAGTGCAAGCGAAACGATGCCGAATACGGGCTCCACATTACCCGGTCTGCCCCCAATCGTATAGAACATATACGCCGCCATAAACGCAGTAATAATCTTGAGCGAGAGCGGGTAGGCTGCGCTACCGAGTTCGAATGACACCTGTTTGATGAGCATTGCTACCAGAATACCGCTGATAATTATTACGATGACATCCGTAAACGGGAATAAGACAATGCTCGCGATAATTACCGCCGTATCGATGTGAAGCTTGCCGCCCTGCGGCAGCCTGACATCAAGCAGCCTGCTCGTCGCAACGGCGACAGCAAAAACCGCCACACTCATTATGTGCGCCGTCGAAAATCTCGGCAGGAAAACGCCAATAAAGGCCGCGCCGAGCAATATCATTGATGTCTTAAGCAAGAGTAGTCTGTACTGGGTCCTCGACTGCAATTGTAAGCTGCAACTCCTCAATATCAGGTTTTTCCGCTTCTAAAGATATTCCCATGGCTTTGATAAACGCTTGCACGATCTGCTGATCGAACTGACTACCGCTACAGCGCTCCAACTCTACCGCAGCTTCTTCAAAACTAAGCGCGGGACGGTATGGGCGGGTCGATGTCATAGCGTCGAAACTATCAGCAACGGTCATAATGCGCGCGAGCAGCGGTATCCTATCCCCCGCTAAGCCCGAAGCATAACCGCGACCATTCAAGTGTTCGTGGTGATAAAAGACCGCGGGGATGGCATCTGCAAGAAAATCGATATCGCCGATAATCTCCGCGCCGATCTGCGGGTGTGTTTTAATGCGACCGAATTCGTCATCGCTCAAGCGACCCGGCTTATTTAAGATACGCCGTGCGATACCGATTTTTCCTATGTCGTGCAAGAGAGCGGCGTAGCGCAAGGTTTCAATCTTGTTGTCGGGGAGTTTGAGTTCACGCGCAATCGCCTCGGCGTACTGGGCAACGCGCTCCGAGTGGCCCCGCGTGTACGGGTCTTTTGCTTCAAGCGCCTGCACCAAGATGCTGACGGTGTCGACGTAGGCGCCTCGAAGCTGCATGTAGACCATAAACGTCTGCCGCGAGATGAGCAGCGGCACGACAAGAAGGATGATGCTGGCCGGCCCCGATGACGCGTAAATCTGCGCCAGGATAATACCGAGCACGCCGAGCGCGTAATAGTTCGGGATCAACCACTGGAAGTTATAGCGCCAGGTATTAACCACCGGTTCATCGTAAAGAAAGCCTACTGCGAGCGCGATCAGCGATGTGTTGGTAAAGAAAAACACCGTGCACGATAAGATGAACGGTGCGATGATAAACGGAAAGTCGCTTGCCCCGATGTGGCCGATTGCGCCCCCCGCCAGCTTATACGTAAAACCGGCGGCGCACCCCGAAACCACATAGTTGCAAGCGCTAAAGAGCATCTTATACCAGCCGATTTTATGCTTGATATCGTTGATATTTAAAATGGTAATCGTGCTCGCAAGAATCGCAGCAACCGGCCCAAAGAGAACGATTGCAGCAAAAATGATTGCAAAGCTTACGGTGATGAACGCCTTTTTGGGAAGTTGGATGGCGAAAGAATCCGCGATGAAAATGAGCAGCGCAAAGAAAGCGACCTCTAACCACGGTAGTGCCGGTTTTGTTGCTAGACTCATGACCAGAACTACGAACGCCGCTACGTAAATGCTATAGAAGAATACCCTGGCCTCTACTGGAACACTTTTCACATTTTTTGCTTTGTAGATGTTTGTAAGAAAAAAGGACCGACATCGATATCTAAAAACTACCCAAGCCTACCGCCGGCACTACCAGCAATAATTAAGCTCGCAAGTGCGGCGAGAGTCAATAGAAAACGAGCCTTCATTGAAAGAGACCTCCTCTTAGGTTCTCTTCCCTTCTCCGCTAAAATATTGGAAAGGTACTTATCGCTCCGCTCACATAAACAGGGGTTCAACTCTTAAGTATTTGATAAATTCTACGTAAGCCCAGAATGTGATGCCGGTCCAAAGCTATGCGGTTATCAAGTTATCAAGTTATCAAGAAACTCAGGCGGCGGTTGACTGCATCCAGCACCGCACGCACAATCGACTCACGCTCGTCATCTCGTACAAGCGCACAGCCGACGAATGTTTCATCGCCCTCTAAGCTTAGTATAGCAATTAATACAATAACGGCCATATCTTTGCCGGTTTTTATTGCAGTAATATCTTCTAGCGCGAACCCATATGTATCGGGAACAATTTTCTCAATCGCATGAAGTGTTGCCCCTGCCACCAGGCGTAACCGTCCCATTTTCGATGGTACGCCCTCCTCGGCACCCTCATACTCTTTACCGTTAAACTCAAGCGTCACACTGACTCTCGCCCGCATGTTTAGAATCTCATGCTTAACTGCGATGAGCTTCGGCCTGGCTTTATTAAATGAGATTGCCTGGTTATTGATCTGGGCGATACTTATCTTGCGGTGGTTCAACGAAATGCCGTACTTGGCCATCAAGACCGATTCGATATCACGCGATAGCTGTTTGGGCCCTTTGATCGAGTTAGCCAGGATATGGACCTCTTGGATGGTTTGGTCGGTGCCGACCACAATGCGAGCGGCTTGTACGTCCTCGATCTGACAGAGTAAATTCTCGATCTCGTCGATAAGGTACGTCTCAATTATCGAACTCATTGGTGTCCTTTTCGTAATCGCTTCTGTGGCCCCGACTTCAAATAATCGCTAAATAATTCTGGATATTGTGTTGCATACATAAATACGGCAAGCTCAACGATAGATGCTCTTTTACTTGGTATTAGGGTACGAGCATCCAGCCGCTGTTAATCTTAACCAACAACTACTATATAGCTATTTGTATTCGATGGAAAATGAAAAATACCTTTAAGCTTTACCGTGAACCGGCTCGATCAGACCGTAGTTGTTGTCTTTTCTTTTGTAGACAACGTTGATCTCTTCCGTATCCGCGTTCGTGAAGACAAAGAAGTCGTGCCCGAGAAGCTCCATCTGTGCAGTCGCCTCTTCCGGGTCCATCGGCTTAACCGATACTTGCTTAATTTTAACGATCTGCGGTACGACTTCCTCGATTTCATCGTTCGCAAACCTTGCAGCAGCAAGCTCACCGAGGCCGGGAGCATGTTTGTTGGATTTATATGTCTTGTCCTTATACCGCTTGACCTGACGCTCAAGCTTATCGACAACCATATCGATCGATGCGTACATATCGTTAGAGGATTCTTTGGCGCGAAGCACGGGGCCTTTGGGGAACACGGTTACCTCTACTGTTTTACCGTTGGCAATGCTGGGATTTTTCGCGTCGCTAAATTCAATCTCAACTTTCTGTATCTGATCGAAGTATTTTACGATGCGCCCGACTTTGTCCTCGGCATATGCCCTTAAGGCACCCGTAACGTCCATGTTTCTGCCTTTTACGATAATTTCCATGTAAACACACTCCTATTGATGCTTGACTTTAGCTCTTGCTTCTTGATTGCTAGCGTAACGGTATGTTTGAGGGTAAATACAATTCACCTGCTAACCCTAATATCGGAACTAAGTGGCGAATGTAAAACCCCATGTATAAAAATACATGGGGTGTTGTTGGTATCCAAATGCTGCTTACGATTAAACCATCTTTTGGACGTTTGCAGCTTGAGGACCACGATCGCCGTCAACGATTTCAAAATTAACTTTTTGTCCCTCGTTGAGCGCCTTGTAGCCATCCTCTTGGATTGCAGAAAAGTGCACGAAGACGTCATCGCCCGTATCTTGTTCGATGAATCCGTAACCTTTTTCCGCGCTAAACCATTTGACTGTTCCCTGAAGCACGTGCACCTCCTAAAAACCAGCAAGCCAACAACAATTAAACAATACAATACCGGTAATTGGCTTGTCAAAAAAGCATCTCAACGGTATCTTACTGCTATACATACCACTAAGTTCGTAAGTTGACCAGGTAAAATTTGTAATATTACATATTTCGCCATATTCTTTGTGGTTTGGTGTGTATATTCCCAAAGCTAGCAAACCTTTACACATGTAATTTTTAGTTTGCACCATTATTTTTCGTTGAACGGAATCGTTGTTGTAGGACCATCACACCAGGAGTTATTATGCGCGATGTAATTAACAGTTTGCTTGACCTAATCTTTCCTTCGTCCTGCCGTTTATGCGGCGCCCAATCGTCTCAGCCGATCTGCCGCAGCTGTTTACAGGCGTTCCCGCGAATCGGCGAGGTGACCTGTTCGCGCTGTGGTAAGCCCACAGAAAAACCTGTTCAACAGTGCCAGGAATGTAATAATAAAGATTTTCATTTTGCTCAAGCCCGGGCTGGCGGTATATACACTGGATTGCTGAAAGACGCAATTCACAATCTGAAGTATAGAAATGGTAAGAGACTCGTATCCCAGCTTGCCGAATTCACTGCCCGATCAACCGGCCATTTTTTAAGTGATGCCGATGCAATTGCCTTCGTACCGCTGACCCGCCGAAAGGAAGCTGTACGCGGTTACAACCAATCAAAACTGCTTGCCGTACGGCTCGCAGCGTCATTCGATAAACCGCTCTACAGCGGCCTCGTTAAGACGAAGGATATCACGGAGCAAAACAAACTCGGCCTCACCGACCGCGCAGGTAACGTCGCCGGTGCATTCTCAGCCCGCATCCCTGTAACCGGGCGTGTTGTCCTTATAGATGACGTCTTTACAACCGGCAGCACGGCTAGTGAGTGCGCTGCCGCTCTTCGTGCCGCCGGAGCAGCCGAGGTATGCGTTGTTACTGTCGCCAGAACTCCCCTTATGGACTAATGCGTCCCCGACCTGTTGTGATACTACGATAATGACGTTACAATATGTACGCGGGCATCCGTTTAGGTCTGTGGTTGCCCCGGTGACCGGTTTATCCGGGAACCGGGTAGTCCAAGCTAGGCGCAGGCAAAGGGATCCACGTAAGGTGCGCGGGCTTTAGCTCTTGTAGCTAGGGTGCGGGTTGCCGAGCATGGTGCGTCTTAGGGGTAAGCCCTGCCGCCACATGATGGCGAGAGGGGTTCCAGTGGTCCAGAATGGGGCTGCGAAGCCTCCGGCAGGCGAGTGTGGGGTCAAAGACCAGGTCGGCTAAACGGATTGCTCGTTTTTTTATGCTTGCTCTCGCCGGGTATATTCGCCGCTCGGCTTACTTACGCGGCAAACACTCTGAGGATATACTGCCATATCGGAATCGTAACCAGGCTAATAATCGTGCATACCACGATAGCGGCCGGGATAAAATCGGTATCTAGGTCGTATTTTAACCCGATTACCATGGAAAACAAGAACGGCGGCATAGACGACTCAAGCATAATTACGCCGCGATCAACCCCATGTACGCCGACAAGCATGACAATCAAAAGTGCGGCGAGCGGTGAGAGCACCAGCTTAATGAAACCTACAATACCGATGCCCAGCTTGTACTTCCCAATGCCTGCAAACTCAAGCGAAAGTCCTATCGAAAACATTATCAGGGGAATTGCAGCCCCCGCCATAAATCCGATCGTATCCGTAACGAAAGTCGGCAGGGTGACAAATCTTAAAATTAGCGCCGCATAAAGTGCGACGAGCGGCGGAAATGTAAGAAACTCTTTAACGATGTTGATCCGGTCCTTCCCCTCGCCAAAACGCTCGGCGACAAGCAGACCGATTGTGAACATGACGACAACCGTGGCGAACAGATCGTAAAATACCGTTCGGACGAAGTTATGCATACCGAAGAGTTGTATGGCAAGCGGATAACCTAAAAATCCTGTATTCCCTATTGACGCGAGTAGAATAAGCGCCCCGGTAGTTGGCCGCTTGAAGTGAGTAAACCGCCCGGTAAGGTAGGCCACCGCCATACATATTAACACAACGACGATACCGATTCCGGGAAGGATCAGCAGAGATAGCGAGACTTTAGCATCAACAATGGCGCGAAAGACAAGCGCCGGCATTGCCAGATATGTGATAACGTTGTTAAGAACGGCAACGTGTTCTTTCTGAAGAATTCCGATCTTCTTGCTAAAAAACCCGATTGAAATAAGTATGAGTACTGACAGGATAACGTTGATTAGAGCGCCGATTTAGCTTCCCACCCGGTGCGCGAACAACTCCGCGATTGATTTATCATATGGAGGCTTCAACACACCTCTGTCCGTTATTATCGCAGTAACAAGGTGATTCGGTGTAACGTCGAACGCGGGGTTTGCAACGGCAACACCCTCGGGCGCAACACGCACACCGGCAAATGTCGTTACCTCATCCGGCGAACGCTCTTCAATAGGTATTTCAGTACCGCCGGCAAGCGAAGTGTCGATCGTTGAAATCGGTGCGGCGACATAAAACGGGATATTATGCTCTTTAGCAAGTACAGCTACTGAATAGGTGCCGATCTTGTTGGCTACGTCACCGTTGGCGGTAATTCTATCCGCGCCCACGATAACCTTGCTGATTCTTCCAAGGCTCATCATGTAGCCGGCCATATTATCACAGATAAGCGTTACCGGGATGTTGTCACGCATAAGCTCCCACGTGGTCAAGCGCGCGCCCTGAAGAAGCGGCCGCGTCTCGTCCGAGTAGACTTCGATTTGTTTGCCCTGATTGTGCGCAACCCGGACCGGTGCCAGCGCTGTACCGTAATCAACCGTAGCGAGCGCACCGGCATTGCAGTGCGTGAGGATGCTGTCACCGTCATCGAACAGCTCTGCCCCATGCTTACCGATACGACGGCTCATTTCAAGCTCTTCAGCCGCAATGGTGTTGGCTTCCTCTGCGACCACACGCTTTAGTCTGCTGACAGCCAGGTGATCGTTTGCATGAACTTTTTTCGTCATCCGGCTTAACGCCCAGAAGAGGTTCACGGCCGTCGGTCGTGTTTCCCCAAGAATGCGAGCGGCTTCGTCAATATCGTGTATAAACTCCTTGGTGTCGGTTGCATGTGATTGCTGCGCGGCAAGCGCCACCCCATATGCAGCTGCAACACCTATTGCCGGCGCCCCACGCACGCTAAGCGTATTGATGGCTTCAGCCACGCGCATGTAGTCGTCCGTCTCAATATATTCTTCTTTAAGCGGCAGCTTGGTCTGATCGATAAGAATGACCTTGCCCTTTTTCCACTCGATAGTTTTCATAAACATTCCTCTGGTTGTTTGTACATAATCATAGCAGCCGCATGGTAAGCGGTCCTATTTCGACAGCGTATCTATAAGGTAATTGACTTTTGCGACATCCTCAAGCAGTTCGGCGACAGCCAGGGCATCAAAAATATCCTCACCGACCGCGACAGTGCCGTGCCTCTGCAGTAACGCGGCGGCTTTATTGCCAAGGCCTTCGCAAGCCGAGCGTGCAAACTCAATCGTCCCCGGCTGTGCGTACGACACAATCGGTACTTCGCCGAGAACCAGATCGTTTTCGTAATTGACCGAGCGAAGGGGCCTATCGAGAAACGCATACGCCGAGGCGTGCACTGAATGCGTATGGACAATGGCGTGCACATCCGGTCTGGCTTTATATATTTCCATATGAAGAAAGCGCTCGCTCGACGGGGCTTTGCCTTCTCCGACAGCCCTACCGTCAAAGTCAATCTCGATAAGGTCATCGAGTTCGAGCATCCCAAGAAATGTATGAGTCGCGCTGATAAGTATGTTGCCGGTCATAAGGCGAATACTGATATTACCTGATCTACCGCTCACCAGACCTTTGCCGGCAAGCTCCTTCCCTGCACGAATGAGTTGTTCTTGAACCTGATGTTCGTGAGAATTCTCTTCTGTTTTCATGTTGTTACCCCGCATATGTTATCCAACTTATAATCTGACAACCCTCTGCTGTCTATAATCAACCGTACAAAATATATAAGGGTTATTATAGCAGCAGAGAAAGTTGCGCTACCGATAATAACGATAAACGGGGCGAAATCTGTTTCACCCCGTTTATGTAATATATTTGGTTAACTATAATTCAGACTAATTTAGTCCTGAATTATCATGACTCCGAACAGCTGCGATACGATGCTACGAATCAACAGCCATCAGTAACACGTACTGTGTCTTTGATTACGTGCCCATCTCCCACGAATGCAGGTAGTGCTCCTGCTCCGGAGTAAGGTGATCGATATGTATGCCCATCGATTCAAGCTTGAGACGAGCGATGTTGGCATCGATATCGGCCGGAACCGGATAAACGATGTTCTCCAAATTCGCCGCGTTGCTGAGTATGTATTCGGCGGAAAACGCCTGGTTGGCAAAGCTCATATCCATAACGCTGGCGGGGTGACCTTCGGCAGCGGAAAGATTGACGAGACGTCCGTCCGCCAGCAAGTAAATACGCCTACCGTCCCTCGTTAGAAACTCTTCGGTAAACGGACGAACTTCTTTGCGATGCTCCGACATTGCCTCAAGGGCCGGGATATTGATCTCGACATTAAAGTGACCGCTATTGCAGATAATGATGCCGTCTTTCATGACTTTGAAGTGCCGCTCGTCGAGAACGTGGATATCGCCGGTTACCGTTACCCATACATCGGTGACCATAGCCGCTTCGACCGACGGCATAACGCGGAAGCCGTCCATAACCGCCTCTAGCGCCTTTAACGGATCGATTTCGATAATAATAACGTTTGCGCCCAAGCCTTTCGCTCGCATCGCGACACCGCGGCCGCACCAGCCGTAGCCCGAAATGGTTAGCGTTTTACCTGCGAGAAGAACGTTCGTCGCACGAATAATGCCATCGATCGTGCTTTGGCCTGTGCCGTAACGGTTATCAAAGAGATGCTTGGTAAGCGCATCGTTTACCGCAACAATCGGGTATTTGAGCACGCCTTGCTCGGCCATACTTTTAAGCCTGATAACGCCGGTTGTCGTCTCTTCCGTGCCCCCGATTACCTCGGCAACCTGTTCCGGCCGCTCCGAGTGGAGTACCGAGACAAGATCCGCACCATCATCCATGGTTACTTGAGGATGGTGATCGAGCGCGGCGTTGATGTGCTCGTAATACGTTTTGTCGTCCTCGCCTTTAATGGCGAACACCGGCATTTCATAATCCTTTACGAGCGATGCCGCAACTTCATCGTTGGTTGAGAGCGGGTTGGAAGCACACAGCACCACATCGGCACCGCCCGCTTTTAATGTGCGCATCAGATTGGCCGTCTCCGACGTTACGTGCAGGCATGCGGACATCTTTACCCCCTGCAGCGGACGCTCACTTAAGAAACGGTCTCTGATCAGTCTGAGGACCGGCATGTCCTTATCGGCCCACTCAATCCTTTTCTTGCCCTCCCCGGCAAGGGCAAGATCCCTAACATCATAATCCATATAAAACTCGCTCCTTCGCTATTCTACAGTGCTCTGCCCAACTATATTGATGATCAGCCTGCTCAACTTCTCCGATGAGCGTTGTGCTGCGACAAGAACCTCATCATGACTTATAACCTGCTCTGCGCCCGGGGTGTTCGTGATAACTGCAAGCCCAAGCACTCTCATTCCCATATGACGCGCCGCTATAACTTCTGGAACCGTCGACATTCCCACCGCGTCGGCGTAGGTTGTGAACAACTTAATTTCAGCGGGTGTTTCGTAGCTCGGGCCAAGTACGGCAATGTAAACGCCCTCCTGCAAATCGACACCTATGGCGAGCGCTTGCTGCCGCGCAACCCCTAAAAGTTCCCTATTATAAGCCTCGGCCATATCGACAAACCGTGGGCCCAATTCCTCATCATTCGAGCCTACTAGCGGGTTGGTGCCTAAGAAATTGATATGGTCGGTAATCGCCATAATGTCCCCGGGGCGAAAATCAGCCCGTAAGCCGCCCGCGGCGCACGTAACGATGAGGACCTTAGCCCCAAGCGCCTTGAGTAGCCGTACCGGAAACACGATTCCGGTGGCCGTGTAGCCCTCGTAGTAGTGAAAACGCCCCTGCATAATGCCTACGCGCTTACCGCCAAGCTCGCCTATAACCAGATTGCCCTTATGGCCCTCTACCGTCGATTTCGGGAAATGCGGCATCTCGCTGTATGGAAATACGGCTGCATCCTCAACTGCATCGACCACCGCTCCGAGCCCGGAGCCTAAGATAATTCCAATATCGAGATCGGCTTCTACCCGGTCCGTGATATACCGCGACGCATCTTTTATGCCTTGTCGTACCTGGTCGATTAAATCCATTGTAATCCCCTGCTTCATATATTTAGATAACGGTTACTTAGTAACAACTCGCAGTACGATTTATTATAATACCACAATAATCCGCGCTCTAGTTACTTAGCCGGCGGTTTGGGGTTCGGTGCGCGACACCCTCGACTTAATCATGTTCCATAGCATGGTGATCTCATCGGTACGAAGAAGAATCAGCGTCGTACCGTATGCGCCGGCGCCGGCTATAGTAGCGCAGGCTACAATAGCGAGTTCATGAAGCTTCGATGCCGCTCCGAGCAGCGCAGTCAATTCGGTCGCCGCAAACCAGGTTACCACACCCATCACGCATGCAGCTACCAGTGTCTTTGAAAACGAGGTGACAAGCTGTGCCTCATGTAAACCGCCCAAACGTCGTGAGAGCCTCCACATGAGGACCACGGCCATCAAGCATGAGGCAAGCACATAACCGATAGCAAGGCCTGTGTGCGCAAATTCGGCTCGAAGCGGAAAATCGAGCACTATGAGTGCGACGACAAACACGAGCGCCGCAATAAGCGGCGTAACACCGTCTTTTAGCGAATAAAACGCCCGCACGAGCAGCATATTCAAACCCATTGCAAGCAATCCGAATGCGTAAACGGCAAGGGCTGAGGACGTCGCAATGGTCGCAGTTCGGCTAAACGCGCCGTTTTCAAAGAGCAACCTGGTAATCGGCATACTCAGCACAAAGAGAACGACCGACGCCGGTATCGCCACCAGGCATATCATTCTAATGCCGAGCGACACCGAACTTTTCAGCGCCACCATATCGCCGGTCGCCGCATGCCGCGATAGCGTTGGAAAGAGCACGATTGCTATAGCCGCGATAAGCGTATTTAACGGCAAACTGCCGACTTTAAAGGCATAATTTAGGTACGAGATACTTCCATGTGCGAGAAACGACGCCATCCACTTATCGATGACCGTATTTGACTGACTTGCGGCGAGAGCGATAAGCACCGGCACGAAAAGCTTACCGATATCCGCCAAGCTCTCGTGCTTAAACGTAAAAGACGGCAACAAAGGCAACTTGCGCTTAATGAAGACCGGTAGCTGTACTAATACCATCGCTATCGAACCAAGCAAGAGACCGAGCGCCGCCCCGTAGAGCCCCATTTCTTTGGCAAACACGAGAATCGACGCGACCACGATGACGTTTTGTGCGAGCGCTACCAAGCTCGGCGCCGCAAAGTGATTGTATGAATTAAGAATTCCCGCCATCAAGCCCGAAATGCCCATGAAGATAAGCGCCGGAGCCATTAAACGCAGAAGATTTGCGGCCAGCGTTAACTGATCTGACGAGCCGAATCCTGGCGCGATTATGTATATGGCTTGCGGTGCGAACGCCATTAGAATCGCCGTGATCGCGCCGAAGCCGATAAGAAGCAGGTTGAAGATGCTTGATGCAAGCCGCCACGCATCGCGTTCCTTATCGTTCGCGATAAGACCCGAAAATATCGGGATAAACGATGCGCTGAGTGCCCCCATTACAGCTAAACTGTAAATAAAACTCGGGATGGTAAACGCGGTTAGAAATGCATCGGTATGGGCGTTTGCCCCAAATTCTTTGGCGACCACCATTTCCCTGGCAAAGCCAAAGATGCGACCAAGAAATGTCGCTACGGTAACAGTAATCGCTGATAATGCAAGCGCTTTCCCCCTACTAATGCCGTTACTCATACCAGAGTCTTTCGCTATTTACATCAACCCCCGCTCGCGGATAACCAGATAGACAAACTTCGGCAGCGCCAGCAGCCGTTTAAGCCGCGTCGGACGCTGTGCGAACCGGTACAGCCATTCCAGACCGGCTTGGCGCACCCAAACCGGCGCGCGATTTACGTTACCCGCAATGACATCGAAGCTACCGCCGACGCCAAGGCATGCCGGTACGCCCAGCGTGTGCAGATGCTCCGCGATCCACTTCTCCTGCTTGCCCATACCTAAGCCGAGAAGGAGAATGTCCGGTTTTATTGCTTGTATTTCAGCGACAAGCTCCGCCTCTTGTGCTTTTGTAAAATAGCCGCTATGGGCACCAGCGATTCTCAAGCCCGGATATTTTTGCCGGAGCTTTGCCGCCGCTTTTTCAGCAATGCCGTGATCGGCGCCCACCATATAGAGTGAATAGCCTTTGCCGGCGGCACGTTTCGCCAGTTCATCGATCATTTCAATACCGGGCACACGCGCCCGCAGCTTTCCAGCCCAGGTAATCCCGATACTATCGGGGATGAGTAGATCTGCTTTTTCTAAGACCGATTTAAATGCGGCATCGCTGTTCGCCATTACCATCATCTCAGCGTTAAGCGTTACGACAAGATGCGGACGCCCTTCGGCGATACAGCGCTCGATACTATCGGCCGCCTCATCCATCTCAAGCGCATCAAACCGGATACCGAGAACCCGGCGCTCCTTGAGCAGTTGCTTTGCAAAAACCGCATTTTGCCGTGCCTTGAGGCGCATATCCTCGATGGGATAACTCAAGCCTCCGTCAAGGCTGCTGCTCAAGCCCAGAATGTTTTCGACTCTTGAAACAAGCATATCGGCATCAATATTAACACTTGAGACCGGCTCCATCGTCCCGACGGCCATCGCAAATTCCGTTACCTTCGGGTCGTATGAAATGGGTACAAACGGCACGCTCTGCATCGCCGCAAAGATAGTGGAATGCAGGCGCATACCGACAAGCACATCGAGCTCACCGATTACACCGAGAACTTCAGCCGGCAAATCGACTTCATCGACCACGACCGCGCTGCGCTTCATCCTCTGGGTGATTTGCTCGGCAACCGAGTGGTCGCGCCCCTGGTGAAACGGAATAAAGACTGTTGTCCCGCCAAGACGCTCACCTATCGCGTCGGCGGCGCGCGCTATGCTGGCGAAATCGATCCCCTGCCATGCCCTTAAGGCAAACCCGACAACGGGTCGTTCCGTATCATCAAACCGTGACGTCTTTACCGGTTTTAGTAAAAACGCCGGGTCGGCGGTGACAATGCTTTCACGACGCACGCCTATCTCTTCTAAAACCCGCTTTGAGCCTTCATCGCGTACCGCAATCGCATTACAGCCGGAAACCGCCAGACGCGTTAACATCCTGCTTATACGCCGCTTAAGAGGGCCGATTCCCTGCCCGAAAATCATAACGGGTACTCGCTCGATGCGCGCCAGAATAAGCAACCCGCAGTAATATGCGAGGCTCTTAAGGCTGGTTACGTCCTGAAGAAGCCCGCCGCCACCGCTTATAAAGAGATCGGTTCTCTTCAGCGTCCGGCGAACCTCCCGCACCGACCTGGAAATCGCTTTTACGGAATATCTGTGTTCAGTCTCTTCGGGGCGTGCCGATGAGACGGTAATGTCGATATTCGGTATCTCCAACTTCAGCGATGATATTATCGCTGAAAGGATGGCTTCATCGCCCGTATTTCCAAACCCGTAGTATCCTGAAATCAGTACTTTCTTCATTACACTCTCAATTGCTAAAAATTATCAGGGCTTTTTGGAGTCTCAACCATTTTATCAAAACAAGCTAAATAATGCGTCGGAAAATGCTAATTTGCAGCTACTGTTTTTTTCCGGCGGCGGGCTGCCGGATGCTGCATGTTTCAAACCACCACACCGCCTCGGAACAGCAACAACTACTAAAGTCAGCTGAGGATTTGCCGATATTAGTATGTAGCAACGGGATAGTCGCCGAAACACTCGTAACGGTGCTATCCAAACTTCTTAGGGGTGCTTGATAACTAAAAACACGACAGAGCGTATCGCCTTTTCTGAAAGGATGGTAACTAATGAGCCACAAGGCGCGCTTTATTATTTTAGTAAGCATAGCGCTCATCGCAGTTCTTAGCCTCAGCACAGCAGCGTATGCAGTATCGCTTAGCACAGACGAGCAAACAATGTTAAACCTCGTCAATAAAGAAAGACGGGCCAACGGCCTGAATCCACTTGAGATTGATCCAAAACTCGAGCTCATGGCACGACGTTACAGCCAGGAAATGATCGACCATAACTTTTTTAGCCATACGTCCCCCGTGTCCGGCCAATTGCTTGATAGGGTTACAGCCGCCGGCGTTGAAGATGGATGGCTGCTTGCAGGCGAGAACCTTGCCGGGGCACCGACTGTAGAGGCCGCGTTTGAAGGCCTCATGAACAGCCCTTCGCATAAGGAAAACATGCTTGAGCCGAAATACACCCACGCTGGAATCGGTGTAGTGGACGGCGGTCCGTACGGAAAAATGTTCACCCAGGAGTTCGTCGCGTATCCGAAGAGCGGATACTTTATGTCGAACAACCCGGCGCAAGACGTGCTCGTCTATATCAACGATAAGCTTCTCTACTCAGATCCGCCGGCGTTTATTAATGAAGGCCGTGCATATGTACCGATTCGCCAATTCTTTGAGGAACTCGGTTCGGTGGTCCAGTGGGACAGCGAGCACCAGCAAATTGCAATCAACCATCCCGGCGTCAATATCTTGCTGGCGATCGGCAACAGCGTCGGTCTCGTCAATGACCAGCCGGTAATCCTTGATACGGCGCCAACGATGAAAGACAACCGCACGTTTGTCCCGCTCCGTTTCGTAGCCGAAAGCCTTGGTGCGGATGTAAAATGGGATAATAAACTGCATACCATTGAGGTTACTACCAAAGAACAACCGCAACAGTAAAAGTCACGAAAACAAGTGATATCAAGCGAGGGCACGTGCCCTCGCTTTTTCGTTGCCCGGGCTTTTGCCGAGGGTAGATTTTTTCGATAGGCTGCACTAAGCTAAAACTCATGACGCAACCAAATACTCGTGATGTAGCAACGGCACGCAAACCATTAATAGCAAGAATAGCACCGATCGACCTCTGGCTCGTAGTTATCCTTGCGGTCGCTTTGCTTATCCGCTTGTACGATATCGGAAGCCCTTTGAGCGACTTCTCAAGCTGGCGCCAGATAGATACGGCGTCGATCGCGCGAAACTTCGTCTTACACGATTTTAATATCTTTCACCCGCAACTCGACTATGACGGACCGGGGCCCAATTACAGCCAGCTCGAGCTGCAAATCACGACTGCGTTCATTGCGCTGCTCTTTAAATTCGTCGGGATGCGCGAATTATACGCCCGCATCATCCCCGTACTTTTCTCGCTGGGGGCTATCATCTATCTCTACCTGCTTATCCGCCACTACAGTAGTAGGGCCGCAGCAAATATGAGCGCATTTCTATTTGCGATTCTGCCGATGAGCATCTACTACAGCCGGGCGGTACAACCGGAAGCCGCTATGCTCTTTTTTGGGATCGGCTCGCTGTATTACGCCTCGGTCTGGGCTGAAAAACAAACCCGGCAGGCCTATGCGGTTATGCTCGTCTTTGGTATCCTGTCGGTGCTCGCGAAGCTTCCCAATATCTTTTTATTCCTGCCGGTTCTTGTTATTGCGCGCGAGCGTCTCAGGAACAACGTGTGGCGTGATCGCCGACTTATCCTGTATTTTGGGATTATTCTGGCGGTGACCGCCGCGTACTTTGGCTACCTCGGGTGGCTGGTGAAAAACTTCGGCTCACCATACGATTACCGCAACTATTTACATCCGGGGGTCCAGACCGGCAATTTTGTCGCCAATATCATGCAAAAGCATATTTTGCCGGAGCTTTTGACGGCATTTCAGTCAACACAAGCATCGGGATATTTTACAAGGTATTTACCGGGCCTTGCGCTTACGCCTATCGGTTTTATCCTGCTACTCATTGGCTTCTTGCCGCTCAAGATTTTTGGCGATGACCGCGTTAAAATTCAACCGTTGTATGCGTGGCTCGCTGCGATTCTGATATACATGCTCACGCTTGTAGCGATAGTTCGGATCGATTACTACCTGGTACCGCTGCTCCCCATCGCCGCGTTTTTTATGGCCCGTTCGCTTATCGGCCTCTCCCGAGTACGATTGAAACGGGTTGCGGTTGGATGGGTGGCCGTCGCGGTCATAGTGGGCGGTTTGGCATACCAATCGTATGGGTTGGCCGCACCGCTTTACGAGCAAAACACCGTGCCGCACCTGTACGGGGCTGATTTAAACCAAGAATTGCGCGTGGGTGAACCGGTGGTTCTCGGCTCGTATAATCCTGTTATCCTCTTCTATAGCGGCCACCGCGGTTGGCGTGCGACCAAGATATCGCTTAAAGAGCTACGGTTTTTAGAATCTAAAGGAGCCGGCTATTTTATTCCTATAAACGCCGAGCAGGACAAAGCACTTCAGCAGTATCTCGCGACAAATCTTACCAAGCATGTAACGCGACACGGTTGTGTTTACTACGATCTAAAAGAAAAATAGCCAATTTAATTATTGAAAAACGCATTCTGGATGACGCGGGCCGCCTCTGCCCTGTTCATCGATTGCTCGGGCCGGAACATATTCCCCGGATAACCATTTATAACGTGCGCATTGCGTGCCGACATGACGTAGGCATATCCCCAGTATGAAGGCGTAACGTCGGCGAAAGAATCCCCGGAATAGTCTATGGCGAACGCTCCTGTTTTAATGAGAATCGTAGCCATCTCGACCCTCTTTATTCTCGATTCCGGTGAGAAGGTCTTACCGCTATAGCCGGTGATAAGGCCCATATCATGCGCCGCCTCGATATACGGCCAAGCCCAATAGGTTTTGGGGACATCCTTGAAATAGCCGCTGTAGAAGGATTTCTTGGAGAGGCCCATTCCCTCCATCAGCATTTTTATATACTCAGCGCGGCCGACCGCATTAGCCGGTTTGAACTCGCCGCCGGGATAGCCTGAGAGCACTTTCTTGGCTGTAAGCGCTTCAATATCGTCAAACGCCCAGTATGACGGCGGAACATCGCGGAACGTCTGTTGGTAGCAGACGGTCTCCGCCGTGCTCGAATTGCCGCTCTTATCATAGGCGACAGCCCGTATCGAATTGCGTCCGGTAAACTGGGTCGTGTTGATACTTAAACTGTACGGGAACGTCGCGGCCGAGCCTACACGCTGGCCGTTTACAAAGAAATCGACAAAAGCTATGTCATTGCTGGCGTCGGAGACGTCTACGATTACGTTCAGGGTTTTTCCTGAGACGGTAATACCGCCGGCCGGTGCGGCGATTCTTACAACCGGCACGGTGCTATCCGCGGGCATGCTTACCGCGCGAGCCGCATTGATGCGCCCGTAGCCGAAATACCGGTCCCAACCAACCGTGCCAAGGTCATCGGCAGAGGCATATATCTTGCCCTCGATCATCGCGTTGGTGAGATTCGGGTTGATGGAACAAAGCAACGCTGCAAGACCGCTGACAAAACCCGCTGCCATTGACGTGCCGCTATGCACTTCATACGGCTGGCCATCATACGATTTTGCCGGCGGGAATGTGGATATAATCGACATTCCCGGCGCCGTGACATCGACATAATTACCGAAGTTTGATTGCGGTACCCAGGTATCATTTGTGTCGGTAGCCCCAACGCCGATTACGCCGTCATATGCCGCCGGATAATTAGGCTCCGAACTGGCTTCGTTGCCCGTTGCGGCAACTACCACAACACCTTTATCGTGCGCGTATTTGATCGCATCGGCGAGGGTACGCGACTGCGCAGGCCCGGCTAGACTCATGTTAACGATATGGGCGCCGTTATCGGCTGCCCAGATAATGCCCTGGGCGATATTGGCGTCATCACCATAGCCGACGTCATCAAGAATCTTTACCGGCATAATCTTGGCAGCCGAAGCAATACCCGCGATACCTTTGCTGTTGTTGGCAACAGCCGCTATAATTCCGGCGATATGCGTGCCGTGGCCTGCGTTATCGGTCAGAATGTCATCGCTCAGCTGGCGACCCGAAACATCCGAGTAAAAATGCTTGCCGAGAATGCGGCTTGGATTGTTCGGGTCCATAGCGAATATGCCCTGCAAATCTTCGTGAGAGGTATCAACGCCGGTATCAAGTATGGCGACCTTTACGGCGTTTGAGCTGCTTGATGCCACGCCCCATGCGGTCGGCATGCCGATCTTTGCAAGCCCCCACTGCTCGGAGTACAAAGTATCGTTCGGCGTAATATCTGCGGCTTTGCGCTTGTAATTGGGCTCGGCATACTCGAAGAGGTCGCTCGCATTATATGTCGCAAGCGCTTTCTTTAGATCACTGCCGGTAAGACTGACTTTCATGACGCCGAGTTTATTGGTCGATGCGGTCTTTACGCCGATCTGCTCGTTGAATTTATTGATCGTGGCGCGGGTTACGCCTCGCTTAGGTCGTAGTAAGACCTGGTTGGCTACCAATTTACTTGCTGAAATACCGCTTGCTGATTTTGCGGCTGCGGTGTGCGGTTTTGTACCTTGATTCCCTACCGCCGCGTACCCGACCATCTGGCAATTAATGATGAGTGACGACAGAATCACTGCCACCAAAGGTTTTACTCTTGTAAGCGAAGGCATTCCTTGACCACCTAACCTACTTCAATAACCACGGTCTGTTTTTCTTTGTGAGTTCCTGATTGTACACAGAAACAAACCTGCCGACATTTCTACTTTGGATACGACATATGGGTGGATGCAAACTAGTGCCACTGAACTAACATGGTATGACAAAATGCCAAATTGGGCAACGGTTATTTGGTGGCTAAACTGAAAATTAATTTCAGTAACAAATCTTAACACTTCCTTGACCAGGTATTTTGCCAATCATTTACAAGTAGCAGAGATACTGTTTGTATTACATTATAATACAAACGAGTTATTTTACAGGATTGTTTTCGCGCTTGAGAGGTAACCTTTTTAGCTGCGTGTGCTATCTACCATTAGGCAGATAGCACACATGAATTTCAGCGTTATGCGATAGCAAAATCGAAATTATATCGCTTATTTAGCAGCCCATAAAGCAAGCTTCTATAAGTTATCGAGCACCTTCGCGCTTGTTCGTTAACCTTTAGAGACAAGCTTTTGCTACTTATTAAGCAACCTGTAGAGGCAAGCGGACACATCTGCTCGCGAACAGGTCGTATTAGGCCTGAATTTGCCGTTCATGTAACCGTTGATAACCCCATTCGATGATGCAACCAAGATATAAGACTTAGCCCAGTGGCCACCGGTATCGCGGAACCCTGCAGCACCCGTCTTCATTTTCAGCCCGGCTGCTTTATCGAGAATCTTAACCATTTCGGCACGTGTTATGTTGCCGTTCGGCTTAAATTTCCCGTTATCGTAACCGCTAACATAACCTCGATCGGCCAGCGCGGCTATATAGCCCTGTGCCCAGTGTTTCTTCGCATCTTTGAATGACTTACTGCCTTTAGACGGAATCTTAAATGCTTTAGCTACAAGAACCACGAACTCGGCTCTGGTAATCGCCTTGCTTGGCCGCAGCGAACCGTCTTTGTAGCCGGTCATGACTTTACACTTCACCAGCCACCGCATATATGAATTTGCCCAGCACTGAGTGCCTACACCCGGCGGCGATGGCGGAGTTGTGCTTTTCTCTAATGTTGTCGACGTGGTCGGGCATACCGCTGTTGTAGAGGTGGTTGGTTTCGTCGATGTTGTCGTAGTCGTTGGCTTTACCGAGGTGGTAGTCGTAGGATTATTTGTCGTGACCGGCGTATCGGCTATACCGCCAAAATCGGCTGTCCAATACCACTTGTACGTCGAATTTGCGTTATATGCCCTGCTTATCCCGACCGCTTTGTAATCCTTGCCAAGCATGATTGCATTATGCCCGGGCGAGTTCTTCCACATACTAAACGTCTGGGCCCCGGTCGATATTCCGGCTGCGATGTTCTCGCCGAGATAGGTATTTCCGCTGTAACCGGTCGCTTTGATCCTGTCGGCAAAACTCGCGCCGTTGAGTGAGTCATGTGCGAAATAATTCTTGGACGCCATGTCTGAACTGTGACTGTATGCAGCCTGTGTAAGCTTGGTTGACAACACCAGTTTCCCCAAACCTTGCTGGGCTCTGTACTGGTTAATTTGATTAAGGAGTGCAACCTCCTCGCTGTCGGCCCCTCGAGTAGCGCTCGGGGCTATAGCCACAACTATGATCACCATCATTGCCGCTACGATTGCTAATGCTGTTAGTCTTTTGTAAACCACAAAGGCCTCCTTCGAAATTGCTTACTTTGCTACGGCTCGCTTTACTACCGCATGCATACCGTTAATTGGTACGTTTCTAATGCTATTCATTAGTTTACAGGTAATTGCAGATTAGTAAAGACCCCTGGTAGTATCCTGGTGATAGAAAGCGTTCATCAGCATAATCAGGGCAAATTGCCTCTTCAAGCTTTATAACGCCGCTATAATGTATTTAGTTACGGCTGACTTATCTTGTAAATTATTTTTGACGACTCCGCCCTGTTTGTAGGGTTGAGCGGTTTAAACGTGCCGTTTGGATAACCCGAGAGCGTACCATTACTGTACGCAGCCATAATCGACTCACAAGCCCAGAAATCTTTCGCGACGTCTGAGAACACGGGCTCTTTAAAACTCGACGCTATATGCCGGGCGCTCGTAACTATTTTTGCGGCTTCGGCCCTGTTGATCGGCATATCAGGCCTGAACCGCCCGTTTACATTACCGGCGATAATGCCGGTGCGACGGGCCGCCTCAACATACAACCATGACCAATGAGTCTTCGGCACGTCCGGGAATAGCCCCTCGAACGTTGTCGATGCTTCGACTTTCGTTGCCGTAACAACCATTTTAATGAACTCGGCTCTGGTAACGAGCGCATCCGGCTTAAACTTACCATTGCCGTAACCGTTTACTATGCCTTCTTTGGCCAGGGTGTTTATGTACTGGAACGGCCAATCGCCGGGTTTCACATCGGTGAACAAGCTCCCCCGCTGAGCGGCGACAAGCGAAGGATACGGATTGACCGGATTTTTGTAACCGCCAAGGTGTATTTCAAAGTGCAGATGCGGGGCTGTATCCTCGGCATTTCCACTATCGCCGACGTAGGCGATATGCTGGCCCGCAACTACGCGGCATCCATCGGTAATATCCGGCGCATACGCGCAGGCCGGACCGCCCAATCCATCATCGGTACCCGGTGTATCGTTGTTTATGTGAATATAGTAGTAATCGTTGCCGTCGTCACCGTGAAGCATCAAATTATAGTATGGAAGCCCGTTTGCCGTGCTGGTTTGCGTCCCGTCGTTGAGCCAGTCAACCGTGCCGTCTACCACGGCGAGTATATGCGTCATCTTGGCGGCCATTATATCGCAGCCTTCATGCCCCCTCTTTCCGCCGTCTCGCGGAGCACCGAACGAGTCGGTATAGTTACACTTGCCGCCGAGCGGAAACACGATCGGTACAACCACCTTTACCGGTGGATTTGTTGTTGTGGGAGTTGGCGTTTGCGTCTGCGCCTTAGCGTTTGTATGCAACAGCATCATAACAATTACAGCAAGCACAACAGGAATCAAACGTAGGAAGGTTCTTGGCAACATCGTTTGCAACATATAGACCTCCAAAGCTACCGTGGGGGGGCGGATGCATTCATCGTAGCATAACCTTTGTTAGAGTAGCAGGTAAATGTTACCGATGCAAAGGCACCCATTTGGGTGCCTTCTAGTATATTTCTTGTGTGGCAAGCGCTTTGTACCTGCTTAGCGCAGGCCGGCAGCGCGAGGGCGCTCGGATTGCCATTCGCTATAGTATAGCTCTACTTGAGGTTTATTTATAGCGCCCCCTAACTTGAGGAATTTACAGCTTAATCTAAATACCAGGCATTATTAAGCCTATAGTGACTATGAAGTCTTACATTATACTTCCCTATTCCACATGTTAAGCTAGGGGTGGCAGCTCACCTTCAAACCTATAAGGATGCCTCCGCTTGATGTCCCGTTATTCACTTTAACATCGTACACTTTCAAACTTGTCTTACAGGTCTCTAGCAGTCTACGCGTTATAACTCACCGTAAAAAGCCCACATATAAGAGTAGGGCCCAGAATAAATCTAAATGCGAGGAAGCATCGTGCAACAACGTTCGCAAATACCGCAAAGGCAAAACGAGCAACAATCCAATAGACGTATTATTTTGACGATATTGCTAATCGCTGCGTTTGGTTTGCGGACGGCCTGGGTTTTATGGCTGCCGTCGATCCCCGTGAGTGATTTTGGATGGTACTACGACCGGGCCTTATCAATACTTGCAGGGCATGGGTACAGTATTGCGGGTCACTCGACCGCACAATACCCGCCGGCATATCCCTATTTCCTGGCTTTTCTTCTGTGGATTAGCAGAGGTCTTCTCGGTGTAAAACTAGCACAGGCTGTAATCGGAACATTCTCCTGCTATCTTGTTTACCGAATTGCACGACTCGTCGCCAGCGAGCGAGTCGCGCTTCTGGCAACGGCTCTCATCGCAGTGTATCCGGATTATATTTTCTTTTCTAACCTACTCGCATCGGAAAACCTTTTTATACCACTCATGCTTGGTACTATACTACTTATCCTTGATGATAGCCTCCCGCTCAAACTCCCGGTACGCATCGGCGCCTCCGGGTTGATGCTGGGGCTAGCGGCGTTAACACGGCCGGCGATCCTCTTGTTTCCAGTTGTGTTTCTTATCTGGCTTATAATCAAGCGTACCCGGTTCTCCCAAGCGATAGGTTATAGCATGCTTATGGGCGTGCTGATGCTCGCGGTGATCCTGCCGTGGACGGTTCGCAATAGCGTTGCTCTCGGCCAACCGGTATTGATCTCGTCGAATGGCGGTACGGTGTTCTGGATGTCAAACTCTTCCGGTGCCGCTAAATACGGTTCCGGCGGCCGTTACTATCCGCCACATAATCCGATCGAGCAAACCAAGGGTGAAATTGCACGCAGCGACCTTGGTTATCGCCTGACGATAGCGGCTATCAAAGCAAACCCGCGGCAATTTGTGGACACGATTAGCCTTAAATATCGCCGCTTTTTCAGAGCTCCCGACGGACTAGGTTGGAACCTACTTGATTCCAAGGATCATAACTGGACAAAAGAGATCTTAAACAAACCATTCTACGTGCGCCCAATAGGCGGGTTTAACCCGGGCATCTATAATGTGTGGAAGCGCAATCTTACCATGATGGCGTATTTCATGTGGGGTATGACCGGGCTTGGTTTCCTAATGCTGCTTCGTTTCCGCCGCACCCAATACGCCTCATTACTCCTACTCCTCTATGGTTATTGGTTCTTATTCCACCTTATATTCGCCTTCGGGCACCCGCGTTTTGTAATGCCTCTTGCAAGCTTGAACGCTATTCTTATAGCAAGCTTTTTAGTCGGCGCCGTCGAAACCACTACCTCATGGTTTGAATCGCGAACCGGCCGACTCATTATAGGATACGCAACGATTATTGACATCGTTGCAGGCATGTTGGCTATTGCACTATGGCTGCCACCCCTTATGAACTCCGATAACATGATCGATCAGGATGCAGGTTTAATGTTCGGCGTGTGTGCTCTTATCGCCTTTGCAGCGAGTACGGTGATATTGTGGCGTGCCCGCGGTGGTTTTGCTGATGAAGAACAGCCTGATACGCCCGCCGATACCATGGTTCTTGATCTGCGAGATACCGTGTAGTTGAATCTAGGCGTCGTTAACCTAAATACTGATGGTTGGAATAGGCGTTTGAAAAAAAGCGGTGGGGTGTTGCCCCACCGCTTTTTGTTACCCATCGCGATGTAATTAATGCCGCGCTTTCACAGAGCAAGAGTGCAATATGTGTCTATTGAGCCCAGTTAAAGTTGAACTGTGCGGCTTCGGCCCTCGTAGCCAGATTATTCGGCCTAAAGGTATTGTCCGTGTATCCAGACAAGAAACCATCATTGCGCGCCGTCATGATCTCGTTAAATGCCCAGAAACTTGATGGCACATCACTAAATGTCGTGCCGTTTGTGTTTGTAGCGACACCCGACGCTCGTACTATAATCGCTGCGATTTCAGCCCTTGTTATATTGTTATTCGGACGGAACCGGCCATCCGGATAACCTTTGATCAAGCCGGCGGCTCTTGCCGTCGCTATATAGCGAGCCGCCCAGTAGTTTGCCGGTACATCGCCAAATGATGCCGCACCGGCTGGAACAAGGGTAATGCCTCTCGTTATGACGGCCATTTTAGCAAACTCCGCCCTGGTTACATTGTTTTGCGGCCGGAACCGGCCATCCGGATAACCGTTAATAACACCCCTAAGCTCAAGGAAACTGATTGCCGCCACTGCGAAGAACCCAGGCTGCCCTGCAACGATATCCGGGAACGTTATGGTCTCACCGGTAACAACCCTGGCGTTTGCGGCGCTGCCAAATATGGGTGTTGCGGAGGTCGGCGTTCCATCGCTCGCTAGTACCTCGACCATTACGGTCCCCTCCGGAGCCGATGCGACTACATCATACCTGATGTTCGTTATGCTGATAGTTGTTGCCGCCCTCGTCGCTGTGGCTGCCTCAGTGATCGGTATACGTACCATACCGTTAACCAGGGTAGGCATACCCACGGTTGCATTCCCCGATGAGCGTGTTACCTCGGGCACGGAAGAGAACGTTACACCTCTGGCGGTCGACGTTGCTGTCGAGGCTATGCGCAACCAGAGATCTTGATTGTTAAACGATCCCGTAGTGCCGCTCGGCCCCGTACTTTCACTCACCCTGAGATTACCGGCCAACTGACCGGTAAAGCCCTGCACCACCTTCGGCAACCGTGCCGGCCCCGTAATCGCCGCGGCAGCCTTACCGCCTGCTCCTGATGCCGGGCTACCGAATGCTATAATTGCACCCAGGAATAACATGCCGGCAACCAATACCATGGCCAACGATAAAGATAGTAGTCGCCTTTCCTTTCTCTCCATATAAACACCTTCCTCTCCTGAACTCATAAATGACCTGAAGTGCTTTTTTTAATTTCATCCCCTTAACGATTTCACCGTTGTTTTGTACCCACTAATGATTATTAATAACTTATGATTACCGCTAGCCACCACCTCCCTCCCTGCGAATTGCCGCAGTAGCCTTAATTTGTGAGCAATTATGTCGTGAGTTATGCGATCCCTAGCTTAGACAAGTTCGAATTTCGACATGTGATTAATAAGCGGGGATAGTGAGAGTACGCTCCATGGTTGCTAGGTTGGATATCTGGCCTTAGGAGTTCGTGCTTGTCTTGTAGGATAAAAGTGCGGGAAATAAAAAGAGCGCCTCTTTCGAGGCGCTCTTTTTTAGTTGTGCTATGTAAGTTTAAAGAAACTTACGGAACGAGCCACTTGAAGATCATCTGGCTTGCTTCAGCGCGGGTTGCGTTGTTGCCCGGCTTGAAGGTGCCGTCGGTGTAACCACTGACAACGCCCTTCACAGCAGCTGTGACGATGAAGTCCTTAGCCCAGTTGCTTGAGATATCGGTGAAGCTAGCACCGCTCGTTACAACTGTGTACTTCGCACCCGTAACGACCATCTTAGCGATTTCCGCACGGGTGATCTTGTTGTTTGGACGGAAGGTTCCATCCGTGTAACCGCCGATGATTCCAGCAGCCTTAGCAGCCTCGATGTAGCCGGCTGCCCAGTTGCCACTGATGTCGCTAAAGCTCGCAGTGCTCGGCGTGGTCGCTTTAAGACCAGCAGCGAGGCAAACGATCTTTGCGAACTCGGCACGGGTTATGCTTGCGCTTGGATCGAAGAGACCGCTTGTACGGCCGCTAATGATGCTCTGGCTTGCAAGGTAATCAATCGCGTTGAATGCCCAGAAGGTTGCTGGGACATCGCTAAACTTGGCTACAGCGGTGCCGATTGTGGCATCGCTTACAGTTCCAATCCTTGTGCCAGCATTGGTAACGAGAAGCTGAATTGCACCAGCTTTTGCCTTGGAATTGATATCATACTTGATACCAGAGATCTTAATTGTGCTTGCCTTGGTGCTCTGAGTAACTGTAAATGTAACATCCTCGCTACCTGCTGCTAGCGTAACATTACTGATAGTTATATCACCGCTGCTAACTGATACGGTTGGTGCTTGACCTAACAGTACCTCTTTATCAGCGCTGTTTCCGAAGACATGCAGCGTGACAAGACCGGCAGTAAGAGCACCAGCCTTCGTCTCGGTGATAAGAACATCGCCACCAGCCTGGTTTGCAGCATTGATCATAAGAGCAGGCGTGGTTACTGCGCTGAGTTTTACAGTCTGGCTGCTGTTTACGTTAGCAATTGTAAGTACTTTCGCACCTGCAATTGTTGGGATACCAACAGCAGTACCATAGATCTTAACCTGGACAGCGCCATCGGTGAGACCTGAAGCATTGACCGCTATGTTGCTGATGCTGATCTTGCCAGCAGCGGTTGACTGATCGGCGATCGTCCATGTGGCTCTCTGGAAGCCAACGACTGTGGTGAGGTTACCAGGAAGACCTGTTGTTACAGCGTCGCCCGAAGCATTCTTTAGGGTAAGGCCGGCGCCTGAAGGAGTTCCAACAGGGCTGCTTGCGAATGTACCGCTAAGAAGCTGAACGGTAAGCGTCGTATCAGAACCTGCAAATGACGAAGCTTTGCTCTCACTAATTGTGATACCCGCTGCGGCTTGGTTGATACTATTGCTGATAGTTGGCGCTGCCGCCGCCTCAAATGTGAGGGCATCCGTAGCTGTAGTTTTAGCTACTTTTACGCTCGCCGGTGCCACTGCATAACCAGTGTTATTGGTTGTGGACGTGAAGTTAACATCAGCATCAGCGGCAAAACTTGCTGCGACATTAACGTTAGCTGCAAAGGTGATTTTAATCGGTGATGTTGCAGCTGCACTTACCTGCCATGTCGCTTGAGTGCGATCGGCGTTTAACGAGCCGTTGAGCGAATAAAGGCCGAACCCGGTGCCCGATACAATGGTGGCTACCGGTGGCTCATAGAACGTAACGCCAGCCGGTGCGGTAACTGTGAGGATATCGTCTTTCTCAACAGTGCCGGTCGCTGACTCGTCAAACTGGAACACTACAGCTTGATTGTTAGTATCGGTTTTGAGAGCAGTGTTTACTGCAGCGCATGAGAAGATGAGTCCGTTTTGTACCTTTGCCGGAAATGAATGAAGTGTCTCTGTTACTGCTCCCGAGAGCGAACACTTCATATCAAGGGGTCCTGCAGCGACAATGCCCAGGTCTACCTTTACGTTGCTGATAACGACTACATCTTGTTTGGTGTTGTCGCCATCTATCGTAAATTGGATGTTTGTCCTATCGGCTGCAAAAGTAATCTGGCTTGCGGCAAGCGCCGTACCGTTAACGGTGACGGTTGGTTTCACGTTAAATTTCACCGCCGCACCAACATTACCCTCCACCTTAATTGTTACAGGGCCGTTCCACTCATCGTGCGCAGCCGAGTTTTCCTTGATCGTAATATTATCTGTCGCTTGGTTCTTTACAACAGTTGCGCCAGCACCGGTTATGACTTTTGCAGTCGGTGATGATGGGGAAGGTGTTGAGGCAGCCAATGCTGCAAGTGCGCCAAGCGGCAGCATGCTGATAACCATTGCGACAACGATTAACAGCGATACGCTTTTGTTTCTAATCATTAAAGCACCGTCCTTTCGAATTCCATTGTTTATACTAAATGTCTTAATATTGTCCACCTCCTTCCACGACAGTGTAAATCATATATAAGTTAAGCGCTTATGCGCATAATAAGAATTTGGTCTTTCAGGGTTTCCTTACGAATATATAGACGCTTTCGCGATAGTAAAAGTTACGGGTAAAGCTGCGAATATTTGTTTAATTTTTTTAGCTTTCAGGCTTACCTGCTGCGTTCGCCTGATTAGCTGCATCGTCTATATGTTTAACGGTGAAGCGACCATGGTTTGAGGAAGTTGTGTTTCCTGCTTTGTCGATTGTGACAACATGCCATTCCCAATCGCCGGGCATGAGCACGCCATCGAGTTGATATGCGTTGTTAGTAAGACCGCTCACTACATAGTCGCCTTGGCTAGCATTGCTACGTAGATACAACGTATAAGTATCGGCATCATTCGTTGGATTCCACACAAATCGGAGTGCACCATTTTCGGTACTTACTCCATCCAGAGGTTCGATCAAATTAACGCGCTCGGCAATAGTATCAACTACTACTTCAGCCTTGCGGTGAGCGAGTTGGCCTATAGCGTTTTCAACTCTCAAGCTATACTTGCCGTCGGCGATTTTCTTGCCGTTAATGTCGGCGCCGTCCCATGTAAAGTCTAAGTCTTTACCGGAATCTTGCCCGGCGATCGTGGCAATCTTGGTTGCGCCCTTATAGAGACCGACCATATAATCGCCTTCGGCGCCTGCAACCGATATGCCAAGCTTATCTTTAACGCCATCGCCGTTCGGGCTTATGTATTGACCGGCAACCTCTAGAGAACTAATCTCAAATGGCTTGATCGATGCCAGAGACCGCCTCGCAACGGCGGTATCCGTGCCGACCAGGGTATTTCTCTTCTGCTTGTCGGTATTTACGGCTTTTGCCTCGGTTACGCTGCGGCTGTTATCCTTGTTGTTTTCTGAAGACGATTGGTTGTCATTCAGAGCGACCTGCGTATCGGGAGAAACGGCTTTGTCGTTATTAGTATCCTTGGTGGAACCATGTACGGCTGCAGCAAGCTTTGTCGTTTTATCTTTTACCGATTGATCCAGTGATCTAATGGCGCCCTCGAGGTTATCCTTCATATCGACAGAAGAGGCTTTGGCCATCTTCTGGGCTTCGGACAGACTCCGGTGCGCATCATTATATATGTCTGCGGCTGTGCCCTTCTCGCCCGCTTTCTCAGCAACCTTCGCTTCGGCTATGCGCCGCTGTGCGATCCCATAGTGAAGTTTAGCTTTAGCCTTGCTATCAAGCGTTAGCGCAAGTTGAACGCTTTCAGTTGCGCGCTTGACTGTGTAGAGCGGACTCCCGGGTAAACTATCGGATGATACATAAACCAAACCGCCAACGAGGATTGCTGCGACTGCGGCTGCGGCCGTTGCGGTAACGTAGGCGCGTCTGAAAATATTGATGATGTTAGAGCGCCTCTCAGCCGCAATAGCCGGTTCTTGAATCATAGCCGGTACACCATTTTCGATGGCTTCGAGGAACTTGGCTTTACCGGTCTTCATATAGAGCTTCGAGGGGCGCAGCTCGGGATAGTCCGTATAGGACTGCTTCACGCAGACAAGCGCCTCAAGTAACCCTCTCAGCTCTTTACGCTGGTTCGGGTATAGCCTTAGGCAATCCTCTATCGAGGCACCTGAATCGATCAGCTTGACACTGTACTCGAGTGCGCTCTCTAGCTTTTTGTTTGCGTTCCCGTTGCTGTTTTCCACGTTACTCACCAGGTTTCCATCTATATACTAGGTAACTGGAACCTTTCAAAGTTGCACGTTACCCAATTATCTATCCAAGCTAGTCTTATGTCCGTCTAAAAAACGATCTCCGGCTGTTGCCGCTTAGGACCGGCTCTACCCTTTCGGAGGCTTCGCTTCTATAATCCTTGTTTTCAAGAATCCTCTTCAGCGACGCGAGCGCCCGCACTTGCAGTGATTTTATCGAGCCCTCGGTCTTATCGAGTACTTTGGCGACCTCGGCGTTGGAAAGCCCCATCGTAAACCTGAGCAGTAAGACCTGCTGCTGCTCCTCGGTAAGCTTGCCAACCGCCACTTTGACCTCTTCTGCATCGAGCGCAGTTATCACTGTATGCTCAAGGTCCGCCGCGTTTCTCTTATCAAAGAAAAGTTCTTCAATATCCTCATCAAGCAACACGTGCATTTGCTTTGACTTCGACCTAAAGTGATCGAGCGTCGTGTTCTTAGCAATTCGCAGCAGCCACGGATAAAATGATTTACCGTCTTCCCTGAAATCGGGGATCGCAACGAGCATCTTTAAGAACGTCTCCGATGTCAGATCTTCTGCCACTACCCTGTTATTTACTTGATAGTAGATATAACGGAACACGTGAGGAAGGTACATATCGTAGAGCTCGGTTAAAGCTTCCGAGTCCGTTTGCTTTGCGTTCATTACCAATACATCGAGGTTCTTCGGGTTATTCATAGACCCTCACCTCGAAATAAGGCAACATTGCAACGGCCCTTCCACAAAGAAAAGACGGCGCTAACGCAAAAAAGTTACGGGTTATCTTAATAATTCTTAAAATTCTTGACAATTTCTTCCTAGGTCTGGGGGCAGTGAGGTGGCTTATGACCGCTATGGTGTTTGTTTCATCTGCTCTTTTGTTGCTTGATTCGAACACCAACCGCTGTTTTTGAACGGGTGTCACGAAAGCCTCCTCCGGCTGTTGGGCACTTGCTACCATTCATTGCTACGTTTATATTGTTGCGATTCCTTCATCCGCCGACTATCTTTATTGATGCGGCAGATTGAAAAGGCTTTCTTCCTTTTACAATCTAACAGGTTAATCCTTGTAAGCTGAGTAAAATTACAGCCGCTTAATTATCAGTACACACAGCTTATAATTGTACAATAAAACCGGTTTGCAAGGAAGCGATTTTGCGGAAAATGTGAGTGGTTATGCATCATGACAAGCGTATTATAAAGGCAGTTCTGCGGTAGATATGTTTCCCCTTATTGCGCTAAGCTAGCTTGCCAAAGAGATGGCTGGCAATGCCAGCCATCTCTGTTTGCGCAAGCCTGCAATAGCTGGAATGACGAGCCGCTCAAAGCCCTCGCTAAACAAGTTCATGAATTCTCTGCGATCTTCCTGGTTCATGCTACTTCATCCCTATATGTTGTACCTACTTCACTGCAAGCATTCTTGAGATAATTACCGCGATTTCGGCACGTGTGGCGTTTGCGCCGGGCTTGAAAGCCCCTTCCGGGTAGCCGGTAACGATACCGTTTGACGCAACAAGCTCGATGGATGTTTCGGCCCAGTGACTCGATATATCCGGGAAGCTTGCAGGCTTTGATCCGGTGGTGAGGGTTTTTGCGCGTGCGATGATCGTGCAAATCTCAGCCCTGGTTATGAGCGCCGAAGGCCTGAAAGTGCCGTCGGAATAGCCGTTTGTTATACCCTTGGCCACTAGCGCCGATATATACGATTCGGCCCAGTTTCCGTTGACATCGACGAACGTGCTCGTGCCTCCAGTTGGAATATTTAACGCAAGGCAGAGCATCTTGGCAAACTCCGCACGCGTTACGGTGGCGGTAGGCTTGAACCTGCCGTCACTATAGCCGCCGATAACGTTCTTAGCCGCTAAATCCTCGATTTGCGGAAACGCCCAGTACCCGAGCGATACATCCGGGAACGTACCGGTTATCTGGGCAACCCAGGTGCTTTTTAAACCGAGTTTAGTGCGCAGTGTCGCCCCCGACATCGCCGTACACGATCCATCAGTCTTGGTTATTTTGAGCTCAACGATGCGCGGTGAAGCTCCTGTTTTCGTTATGGCTACGCCGGTAATGCCGGTAATGCCGAGCTTCGACTCAAAAGTACTCTTGGCAATGGCCTGCTGCCAGGAAAAACTCGAGTTGCCCGACTGCTGGCAGTACGCTTTGCCGGAGGAGTCTAAATCGCTTACTCCCTTAAGGTAAGGTTTAGCTGTAGACCCACTCCATGCAAGCTCTATATTCTCGGTATGGCCACCGCAGCTGGAGTAATAGTAACAGGATATTACCTTACCGTCGTAAACCATTACTTGACCGTTAGTGTCTGCAACAGCCTTTGCCCAGCGAGCACCCCAATTGGTGCTGCCCGACGTCTCATTTATCTTATCGACACCCACATATACCTGGCTGCGGGTATCATCATACAGATCAAAGGTGCTTTGCGGATGCATATTGGCGATAGCGTACGAGCGGGCGGCGACCGCCTGTGAATAGAGCGCGTCGTACGGCCAACTCGACGGAACCTCGCCCAGGCCGTTTAAGTAATATGGCTCAAAGCCCACGTTATTTACCAGATAGACGGTGCTCTTTGCCGCGGGATAGATGTACATAGCGCCGCTATAGACATGAAATCGTTTTCCGTTTGTGTTATACACGGTCATGTTTGTATCGGAGTTCGAAGTTATTACCAGAGGCGCAACCAGTCTATCAACCGTTGTACTGCCTTCGGGTGAAATTATCCTGAGCGTGCTGTCCGGGTTTGCGGCAACCGACCATTGTCCCTTTGCGCCCTGATATGCATAGGTGCCATCGGTTTTTACAAAGTCGAGCGCCGAGCCGTTAACACCCTCAACAGTAGCTTTGGCAAGGTTAGATGCCCCAAAAAGCCGCACTCGCACCGAAGCTGGTCCGGCATAGTTGCCGGACAGCTGAGCGCCCTGGAAGTAATGGGTGAGAATCTCGCTGTAGGTTTGACCGGCATCCGCCCTTCCCTTTGCGCCCCACTGGCATAAACCTATTCCATGTCCGTAACCGAAGCCTTTCAAGGTGTATTGGCACTCAGCAAATGCCGGGGAGCCAATCAAAAGGATTGCGCACAGCGCAAGAAGTGAAATAATTAGAAGGTTTTTACGCATCGCAAACTCCAAACACTAGTTGCTATTTCTTGATGAGCGATTCGTCACGGGTAAGCGGTTGGCTGGTATCTAGGTGCCCGGCTATGGTGTCCACAGCTTTGCCGTTGACCATGATCTGAACCTTTTGAATGTTTTTAAACTCGGTGAGCGTATCAACAATAGATCCGATTGTCATCTGCTCGCCGCTGCTTCCACCCCAGTGCTTGGTAATGAGCTCCTGTGAGAAGTTAACGTACGCGACACCCTTGATGATATCTACATTAAGCACCTTAGCTTCAGGTGGAATCGTTTTGACATGAGTGCTCTCTTTGAGGCTTGGGCCTTTTATGAGCTCTTCAATCGCAATCTTGGCGACGGTAGACGTCTCGGGTATCTGTCTGATTTCCGGTAGTAGATGCTCGCCCTGTGTGTCACCAAAATACAGGGTTATGGGGATGGTTTTCTTCGGAGGAAGCGCTTGTGCGGTCTTTTCCTTGGAGACTGCGTTGCCTGCCGCATTATCTTGTTCCGGCTGCTGGACTACTGTCTTCGACGGTGCGCTTTTCGATGCTTTGCCGGATGTTGTTGCCCCGCCCTTGCAACCTGCGACAGCAACTATGACCAGCAGAACTAATGCTATTGTGATTGCTGCTTTGATTATTGCTTTCACTATAGTTCCTTTCACTGCGGCATTACATCTTTTCATTATTATAATACAAAACGTTAGATTGAATAGTGTGTCTTGCGAGTGAAACCGGCTTTGGAGCTGTAATGTACAAAAGGGGCACGCATGCTCCTTTTGTATGCTCTCAATTTATTTGTTCAAATACGTATCAACATATTTTGCGATGCCGTCGCTAATGCCCTGGGCTTCTTTCTGCCGGAACTCATTTGTCATGAGCAGTGCGGCTTCGCTCGGGTTGCTCATATATGCGGACTCGCAGAGGGACGCCGTCATTACGGTCTGGCGAAGTACTGCGAAGTTAGCCGTTAGCTGCCCGTCGTCTTTACCGGCAACGCCGGCCCAGCCGAACTCTTTGACGAGCTCCTGCTGGATCATTTTGGCCAGGACCGCACCCTGCTGTGAGCCGGGGAAACTATAGACAGCCGTCCCCATCGCAGTTTCAGTTGCGTTGGAATTATGATGAATGCTTATAAACAAGTCCGCTAAAGCATTATTGGCGCATGCGGCCCGCTCGGACAAACCGATATAGGTATCCGTCGACCTGGTCAACACCACTTGATAACCTTTTGCGACCAGCAAATCGCGAACCCTCAGCGCAACAGCAAGGTTGATTTCTTTTTCTTTCAGCCCGGTGCTCGCTGCAACCGCGCCCGAGTCGTACCCACCGTGGCCTGGATCTATCGCAATAATAATCTTGCCATCGTTAGCAGCTGTTATCGGCGTCGTCGGCTCGGTCGACCCCTGATCGGACTGAGTTGGCGGTGTAATAGGCTGGGTAGTAGGGTCCGCAGGCGTTGTAGGTTGTGTAGGTTCGGTCGGTGCGATTTTTGCGTTGAGTAAATTGTAGATCGCCCGCGCCACTTCAGCACGGGTTGCGGGTTGCGCCGGCTTAAATGTACCGCCGCGATAGCCGCCCATAATACCGTAATGAACGACCGTTTCAATATCACTATACGCCCAGTATTTGGCGGATACATCTTTATATGTCGCACTTGCCGGGGTTATGGCTTGGGTTTCGCCCGCTCGCCTAAGCATCCGGGCCAGCTCTCCCCTGGAAATCTGGGCGTTCGGCCGGAATGTGCCGTCCGTATACCCTTTTACGATACCTTCAGCGGCGCTTGCCTTGATGTAGCTTACAGCCCAGTGCTTGGAAGTTACGTCCTTAAAAGTGCAACTATTAGCGACGGCGGAAGCCAGCGGATATTCCTTAGCAAGGGCTACGAGTTTCGCCATTTGCGCCCTGGTTACCGGCTTTGTGGGACGAAACGTGCCATCGCCAAAACCCGAAATAATTGATTTGGACGAAAGATCGTTTATGATCGCTGTGAGCTTCGAATCTTTAACGTCGCTGAACGAAGCGTATGCGGGAAGAGTTAGCACGAGGCTAATAATCAACGTGAGAGTTACTACCAATAGTCCTCGTCTTGCCATAATAAACCCCCTGGTACGATCGGACTATAATTATTTTTACAAGCTTACGTAAAAACGCTACTATGAACTAAATATCGGCAGATTCTGGAAATTCTTTAGGTTGCTGGGTTTGTGTGCCGCTCTATTATTACCCTAAGTGAGTCTCTCTTAACTATCTAGAACATAGGCAGGCTAAGCGGACTAAGTAATCTCGCATTAGTGTACCACTAAGAGCTTGCATTGCCAACCGGGAACGAGTGTTTTATATTAAGTACCCGATAGCCAAAAAAATCTGTTGCCGCCATAGCGGCACCATTGGAGAGTAAAATAATGAAGGTATTACATGTAAACAACGTGGCAAACGTTCCTGACGGCCTGGTAAAAGGGCTGCAAAAAGTCGGGGTTGACGCCCAGCTATACCAACCGTACACCGGCGTGAACATATCCGGAAAACTCGGTAAGCTTCGTGTCGTAACTAACCGCATCGCGGATGCGCGGTCTTTAAAGAAACAAATACTAAAAGAGGAGTATGACATAGTACACATTCACTATGCGTATTTTGGCGTCTTGGGGATACTCGGCAACTACCGGTACTGGCTGCATTGCCACGGCACCGATATCCGCAAGAATCTCTATCGCCCTGCCTTCAAGAACGTAACTACCACGTGTCTCAATCGAGCGGACCGTGTGTTTTACTCAACGCCGGATTTAAAGGTGCATGCCGATACCGTGCGCGGTGACGCCATGTTTTTACCGAATCCCATTCAGACCGAGCTGTTTGAGCCCAAAGGGTTTGACGGGACCCACGGCAAAGTGCTCCTCATTAGCCGTATTGACCCGGTGAAAGGAATCGACGTAGCATTTGAGGCGCTTGAGAAGCTCAAAGAGCGCAATCCCAAGATCGAAATCGATGCGTTCGCGTGGGGGCCGGACCTGGCACGATTTAAAGATAAAAGCTTCGTGAACTTTATCCCGCCGGTATCGCACAGCGAAATCGCTACCCTTATCCCCCGCTACCAGGTGATCGTTGGGCAATTCGAGCTCGGTATTATGGGGATGTCCGAAATGGAAGCTATGGCGTGCGCACGCCCTGTGGTGAGTGATTTTGAGTACCAGAGTTGGTATGCCGAAGCGCCGCCGCTCGTTCAAGCAAAACGGGCCGATGAAATCGTCGCCAAGGTTGAACGCTTACTGGGCGACCCGCGCTTGTGTGAGGAAATCGGCACGGCAAGCCGCGACTGGGTTGTGAAGTATCACGACTACATTTCGGTTGCCGAGAGGCTTGCGGCAACATATTCAAGCTATTGCACTCCGTAATAGCTACGGCTCTTATTTGACGAGTAGATTAATTATACACTGTAGAGTAACAGCGGTGCATCGTGACCACTACTGTGATGCAGTGCCGCTACCGCTGCTGCCACCTGACCCGGATGCGCCGGAGACCTGGTACTTGGAAAAATCCCGACCGACGATAACGGTGATATTGGGTACGAACGATCCCTCGGTTGCAGTCTGCATTACCACACGCCCGAACCCCAGCTGCGTCTGAACCGTCTTGGCCAGATCGACCATTTCCCCAGGTGCGATGATGCGCGTGTTATAGTAGTTGAAATTCTCCGCGTTGCCAACTTGCCCGACTTTAAAACCGTTTGCAGAGAGCTTATCAGCCATCTTCTTCGCCATACCGGATGTACCCGTGCCATTTTGCACGTCAACCGTGATATTTTGGATTTGCTTCTCTTCTGCGGTAAGCTCAGGCGGTAGATCGTTGTTTATGCGATCCAATATCCAGGCCATCTTACCTTGATCGAGCACAACGTAGCTGCCATCGCCGATCATTTCACATGTACCGGGAAGCGTTAGCATGTGGAGATTCGAGCGCCCGACCGAACGCACCATGTTGGCATACGATGCCATCTCGCCAAGACTCAAGCCGTTATCGGTTGTGATATTATTCGATGCGATATTGGCAAGCTGGGGAATACGGAGGACTCCGCCTAAGCTCAGCACTTTATCCATAATTCCCTTCAAAAACTGCTGCTGGCGCCCCATGCGGCCGAAATCATCATCGACGTGGCGAACGCGCACATAATCAAGTGCAGTTTGCCCTTCGAGGTGTTGCCTGCCCGCCGGAATGAAGATATCCCTTCCCTGGAAGTGGTCCTTAATATCTTTTTCGACATTGATGTCGATGCCGCCGAGCGCATTGACGATTTCCTTGAACCCGTCAAAATCAACGACCGCGAAGTGGTTGATTTCAAGGCCGGTCAGCTGATGTATCGTCTGGATCATGAGATCGGGGCCGCCGTACTGGTATGCGGCGTTAATCTTCTTTTTACCGTGCCCCGGAATATCGACCCGTGAATCGCGCGGGAACGAAATTAGATATGCGATTTTTTTTTGCGGGTTGATGCGAAGCACCATGATGGTGTCGGAACGACCGGGGTCTTCTTTTATAGACCAGCGCTTGTCGCTGCCTAGAAGCAGAAACGTTATCGGGTCGGAATCCTGCGCACGTGGAGTGATATGCTTATACGCGCTATCAGATCCATTAAGTAAGCTGCCAACGTGTATACGCTCTTCGAGAAAGCGCGCGTACACGAAACCCGCAGCGCCGACAATAAGTATTATTAAGAGCATCCAAAGGATAAATACTCGTATATATCCGGTTTTCCGGAGTTTTGACATATCCGAATTAGCCGATGTGTGCCTACCGTTATACAAAACACAATCCTCCAAAATGACCTAAGCGCAAGAATAGCACAAAAACCAACCGGTACTCAATTCGTTAAGCTTGGCGCGTTAGTTGGTTATTCAAATACCGGAGAAATATCACATAATTCCATATATAATGATTTCCAGGTTAGTTCGTTTCGAAACAAGCCCCCGGTAGCAACGGAGTCGTCGCTCACTTGATATGATAGAGAAAGCCTATTACACTATAACAGAATGCCACCTATGAGGTATAGCAATGCTTAACAAAGTCCGTGCAATAATCGAATCAGGCATCTTTTCTTTCCTGTTCTTCTGGTCATTTGTCTTGCTCTACAAGGCGCTATTGCCACCGGAAGCTTGGGTTGCCGTTGTCTTGATCAGTATCGCCCACTATCTGACCGCAATTTTTTGCGGCTACTGGGCGGGTTGGCGCTCAAAAACCGACGGCTGGATGTTCGGGATAGTAGCCTATTTTCTTTTTAAGGGATTAACGACTCTATTTGGGGTGCACGCAGTGCTTCCCTTCCCGCTACATATTAAACTGCTGGGATATATCCCGATCTTGGCGCTTCTCATGTTCGGTGGCGTTATCGGCGAACAGCGGGCCCACTATGCACCGGTCAGCCAGCGGGACCGGGCGATTTACCCGGCTGTTAAACGGATCGTCGATATGCTCGTCAGCACGGTCAGTCTCCTGCTGCTCGCCCCGATTATGCTTGCTATTGCGTTTGGAATAAAAGTCGGCTCGCCCGGCCCGATCTTCTTCCACCAAAAACGTCTAGGCCAGCACGGACGGATTATCAACGTGATTAAGTTCCGCACAATGAGCCCGGATGCGGATGAAATTGTGGACCGCCTGCAGCTGTTAAACGAGCAGGAAGATGAGGCGTGCCAGATAAAAGACGACCCGCGGGTGTTTCCGTTCGGTAAGTTCTTGCGAACCACCAGCCTGGATGAGCTGCCACAGCTCATCAATATCGCCAAAGGAGAAATGAGCATGGTCGGGCCTCGCCCGCTCGTGCCTGAAGAGCTTGAGACGTCGGATGCAATGACTCTTAAGCGCCTGGATGTTAAACCCGGCCTTACCGGTCTTGCGCAAATCAACGGGCGCGGTAACCTTACCTTTACCGAGCGCCTCATGAAAGACATCGAATATGTTGAGAATCAATCGCTTGTCCTCGACGCTAAAATATTCCTCGCTACAATTCGCCAGGTCCTCCTCCGACACGGCGCATATTAAGTTACCTGGACCGAGTGCCGATATTGGTATATAATTCCAATTATTGGATTGGATAATTAATGTGCCCTTATGCAACATCATCACGGCTCTAGATACACCACTCGAAGCAAAATGGTTCAATCAAGCAACCGATGCATAAATCCCCCTCTTTTTGGGAAATATGAGGGCAAACCTTGGTTTTTATGTTATAAGGAAATTATGCTTTACTACTATAAGGTAAAGAGGAAGTCCGGGTACAGAGCGCATACAGCGATTATCGCGTGCGGGATGTCACTTATGCTATGGGCTTATTTTTATTATCCCGGCTCATTAGCGAGCGTGACCCAGCACTTCGATACGCCGACCCTACCGAACTTTGCAACGCAAACGGAGCCCAGCACCGACGTGACCAGCCCAAAAGTCGCACCGACAAAACCGTTGCAGAATCGCCTGCGAGAAAAACAACCGAAACAGCCCGCCGAAAGCGTTAAATCAGCCCAGGCGTTGGTAAGACAGCTCATGAGTGAAGGCAGAAAAAAAGAGGCTTCGGAAGTAATATTCAGCCTTGATCTACTATCTCAGCTGAACACCAACACGGCTACCGGGCGCACGCGCGCACGCGCGATCATGCGCGACCTGGAAAAAACAACGGCCTACTATGCTGCCGGCAATACGGCGTCGGGTAAAGCGCAAATTCTCGGGCAATATGAGGGCGGGCACCTTGCCTATGTCTATTACCCGAATTACGGCGTACACTTTAACCCGGTCACAACCTGCAATATTGCGCTGGAAAAATACGCACAGGGCGACAACAAGCAAGTTGTCGCTATAGCGGATGCTATCCTGGATAACGCCATCGTCAAAGAATACAAAGGCGTCGGCAAATATTACATTTGGGAATACTATTTCGACCTTGAGTTTAATAAGTATAAATTCGATGCTCCGTGGGCGTCGGGCATGGCGCAGGGGCTTATCCTGGACGTCCTCGGTAAAACGTATACGATTACTGACGACAAGAAGTATTTAAGAGCCGCCGAACTCGTACTGAATTCTTTCAAGGTGCCCTATACCGAGGGTGGTGTCACCGACATTGATAACCACGGCAATTGGTACCTTGAGGTTGCCGCGACAAACAAGCTGCGCATTCTTAACGGCTATTTATTTACGCTCTACAGCATGCACAATTTCTACGAGGCAACCGGCAATACAAAGGTCCTAAAGCTCTTTAACGCCGGCGTTGGTGAAGCCCAGTATCACTTAGAGCAATACGACTTGGGTTACTGGTCGAATTACTCGCTGCTGCAGGGAGATCGTGCCAGCTACGGATACCATAAGATCCACGTCGATCTACTCAAGAAGCTGTATGCGATCACAAAAGTACCGGCATTTAGAACGTATGCGGACAAATTTGCGTTCTATCAAAAGTACCGTTTCTTTGATATCCCGCCGACACACCGGTCGTTTAAAGCAATCAGCGTGCTTACCGAGCGCGGGATAGTTTTAGGCAAAGACGGTTGGTTTGGCGCAGGGGCCAATACGAGCCGGGCTGAACTTATCACCTGGATTGCGCGGGGTCGCGGTTGGGCGCCCTTGGCGACATATCAGGGTTATTACCGCGATATCAACAAAGAGCGGGCCGATTGGGGCTACATCGAGGCAGCCTACGAGCACGGCTTGAAGATGGGCAACCCCGATGGTTACTTCCGGCCGAACGATCCGGTCAACCGCGCCGATATGGCGTCCATCTTATGCAAGGCGTTTGATGTTTCAAGTGCAAAATCGATCCAGCCCAGCACACCGGTATCCGATATAGCAACCGGCGTGCGGGATAAAAACTCCATTGTTCTGGCCCTCTCCAGCGGGCTCATGGAGCCATACGAGCCGAACTATTTCCGGCCGACACTCGGGGTTACACGCGAACAAGCGGTAAACATGCTGTATAAATTGTTTGTGCCACTCGCCAAGCAATAGCGCCGAAGCAATAATCTCGTCCGCGCAACCAATCCTCTTGCCTTTGCCCATTCTTTCGTTCACCCCGACCCACCGTTGGGTATGAATACCACGTACCTATTATGAGTGAGGCGGGAAAACACGCATGGAACGCACGAAACTAAAACCCCTGGCGATACGAATCGGGACGTTTGCGACCCTCTGTTGGGCAATTTGGATTTATGCGCGCTATTTCTCCCCAACAATTCAACTTGCTTCCCTGCTGAGCGCTATCGACGTCCGCGCGGTTATTATTATCGGTCTTGCTCTCTATGCAATCGTCTGGTATATCTTCCTCGGTCGCTACAGCCACATCGGGGCCGGTTTACGTGAGTTGCCGGCGCTTCTAACACTGGCGTATACCGTAATTATTATCGCCTCGTTTGGAATCGCTTTAGAAGGCAAGTATTTCAGTAGCTACGTATCATCGAACCTGGCAGAACTGGCGTTTTTTGCAGCCATCATTGCCGCTGTTTACTATGTAGGCGACAAAGTTATTGAGCTGCTCTGCCTCGATATCGACGGGCTCGACCGTCTATTCGTATCCATCACGGCCGGATTCGGCATATGTGCGGTCTTCGTATTTATTGCCGGCATGGCCGGCGCTATTTACAAGGAACCGGCCCGTATAGCAGTTGCGACTCTCGCTATCCTGGGCGCGGTGCGAGCGTTCTCCAAATTTAGGGGCCGCTTTGCCGATACCATCAAACTATCTGCCGCACCAAGTCCGCTTGCTTTAATCATCGTTGCCCTTCTTGGTTTCGGTTTTATGGCCGCCTGGACGCCGACTTGGACGTATGACGCGTTGCTGTACCACATTGCCGTGCCGAAAGCCTATATACTGGCTCACCAAATCCATTACATCAGGGACTTCCTGCCCGCTAACTACCCCCTCAACGGTGAGATGCTCTTTATGCTCGGGCTTTTGATTAAAGACGATACGGTTCCCCAGCTCTTGACCTATTTTATCGCGTGCTGGGTGGTGCTCGGTGTCTTTGTGTTTGCCCGGCGGTTCTTCTCGTACCGGACGGCAGTGCTGGCGGTAATGCTGCTATGCACCGTATCCGCGTTTGCCTACAATATTACGCTCAACAACAACGACACGGTTCTCGCGCTCTTTGCCTTTGCGGGTGTCTATGCGCTTGTCGGCTGGCGCGAGACTAAAAATATGATGTGGCTATACGTCGCCGGAGCTTTCTTCGGGTTTGCGGCCGGCAGTAAATACTCGGGGTTTTTCATGCTGGTTGCTTCGGGATTCCTGGTCGTCTCGCTGATCGTACTCTCGGTCGGTCGCGGCCCTTCCGAAGCTGTGCGTGCCGCTTTGATGGCGGTCGGCTTTGCGCTCGCGGCGTTTATCGGTGTCGGCCCCTGGCTCATTAAAAATTATATTTATACAGGAAACCCGGTATACCCGACATTTATGGAGCTATTCGGCGGACGCGATTGGAACCCTGCGGCAACCACCCTCTTTCAATCAACCATCCGCTCAGCCAATCAGATGACGAACAACCTGCCGGACGATCTAGCCGTGCTCTGGCATCTCACCTTTCGCGATATACCACAAAAAACCATCGGCCCCGCATTTGTTGCGTTTTCGGCATGTATACCGTTTGCGCTGCTGCGCCTTCGCAAGGCCCCAGCGCCCCTTCTGCTCCCTGTTATTGTCGCCCTCGGGCTTCTTGTCCCCTGGACGCTGCTCCTCGCGCAAACCGCAAATTATGCGCTGCCCGGCATCGTTATATTGGTTCCCGTCATCGCGGCCGGCATCGACACGTTTATCGGCAATCGTCTCTACCTTAAGCTGGCAACAGCCATCCTTCTGATCGCCGGCGTGCTTGCCAGTGTAAATTTACTGTACGCCACCAGGGGCGATGCGATGGCAATCGGGCTCGCGGTGCGGAGCCACGAGGAGTTTCTTAAGGGCAACATGCTGTATCAGGCGCAGAATTATATCAACACCTATATTCCCACCGACCAGCGGATAGCTATGGTGGTCGATAACCGGACATACTACCTTGATAAGCGGCCGATTCTTATGTTAAGCCCGCTTGATAACGGTAGGATCAACCAAGTCGGGATAAGAACACCGGAACAATTGATGGATATACTCTCGCGAGAGCAAGTGGATTATGTGTTTGCGACCGACGAAATCAGGCGGTATACCTACAGCCTCCCTATAAATTCGCCGTTCAGTATGATTTACCGGCCGATAGTAGTTGCAACCGACGGCCTCGTCAAGCAAGGAGGTTTACAGCCGGTCTTCCGTTACCACGACTTCTGGCTGTACAAAGTAGCTAAGCAGAATAGCACCCAGAGCAATGAACGAGCTCGCAAACGGCAACCAGTGCCACCAAACCGAGGGACCGGTGTCAAGCCATAGCATTATGATGGTCAGAATCAACGCATAGGTTTTCTTATCTCGCAGGCGCGAAGCAACCGCAAGGCATACCCCAAGCATAAGTCCGTACAGCATCACGCCGGCAACCCCGAATTCCAAAAACGGCAGGCCGAAAAACGACGTCGAGAGCGGCTTTTTCAGAATACTAATGGTCGTGGCTCTTCCCTTTGTCACCCCGGGCATCAATGAGAGCGTAAGCTTTCCGTGCGATTTGCCCCACGGGTAACTCACATCGATGACATCGAGAAACACCTTGTAGGTAAAGAACGGCCTGGTTATGACTTTACTGCGCGCTTCGGCGTTGGAGAAGTTCATGTCTTTGTCGGTATAGTGGCCCGCCTCCATCGAGGACACGACGAACGGGGGCGCTTTTGCTGAATCGAGCGGCGCAAACATGTAGATAACGCCGCGGGTAACCGAGGTGGCGAAATACGTATACAAAAAGATCGCGGCCACTACGCCGAGGGCGACAAACGCCGTTTTTACGGTAACGGCTGGTTTGCGCTCGATATAGTACTGGAAGATTAGCGGCATAATGTAGATGATCGCGTAAGCGCGGTAGCCGATGATCGCCGCCATAAACGGCCCGGCAACCAGCGTAATCAGGCCAATCATGATAAAAAGGTTGCGCGTTGAGAGCAGTGACGCCACCTTCATCAGGCCGTATACCGTAGTAATGGTACCTATCCCGACGAGAAACGCCGGCATCAAACCGCCGGTGCGGTTGAGATACGCACCGTACATCCCGTATGAGATGAATGCCGGTACCACATAAAGAAGTATCATGGCGACGCCGGCGCTCAAGAAATAGGTTCCGGGAATATCGGTTTTCTTGCGCCCGAGAAAATAGAATGCGGCGCTGAGAATAATTAGATAGAGCGGCGCCCGCACCGCAACCGGCGCAACCCCCTTAAGCGCAAGGTCGATAACGAAGATCACACATAATGAAATGAGCAGCCGCTCGAAGTAATTCCCGGAAAGTACTGTGCGCCGGGAGGTCTGTTGATCGGTGGTATCGATGAATCGCGCGGTCAACCGCGAGGCCAGCAGGTAGACGGCGATACTTAGCGCAACGATACCGAGGGCTCGCAGTGAGAACTGAACGAGCGTTAGGCCAACGAGATAAAAGCTCAGGACAAACAGTGGTAAAAAGACGCCTGGAGAAAATGCGCCGAGCTTAGGGCTTCCGCTCGTTTGTGCTTGACCCATCAGGTTACCGCCCCCGCTAACATGCGAAGCATAACGGCTGCCATGACAAAGACAAGCGCCATAACAACCGGGCGCGCAACGATTCCGCCGGTAACCGCATAGAAGAACGAGTTCTCAACCGCGCCGCGAAACTTCTCGAGCGCCGCTATAACCGGTTGATACGCCCGACTGCCCGACAATAGATTAATTTGACTTGGTTCTTTACAGAAAAATGCGGCGAGTCTACTCTCCTGCCATGACCCGCCTATGCGAGCGGTAATGCGCTTGATCTGGTGGCTGGCAGCCGCTGCTCTAAATGATGCGAGCGACGTGCGAAAAGGCCGGAGGATGTAGCTCCCGATTACTATGGGCGATGTTTGCACACCGGTTGGCTCGGCTGCCATATTTCCGATAGCAACCTGCAGGCCTAACGCGACCCAGAAGAAAACCGCGCCCTGCGGGTGATGGAAGCTGTTGCTGGTTAAGCTGTTGATCGCAAAACCGACGACACCGGCAAAAAGCGCCGAATTAATCCATGAGAGGTACTTATCCTGCGCTTTTGCGTGCGCCAGGAATAGACCGTAGCGTATTGAAATAAGAATAATTGCAATAAAGGAAAGGATGCCGAAGACGCCGGTCTCAGCAAAGAGCGTGAGATACGAGTTATGCGCCCCGTAAATAACCCAGCCAACGCTCGACTCGGGATGTTTGAATATGTAATTCGTAAACGCTTCGTAGTAATTGCCGATGCCGATGCCGATAAGCGGGTGCTCGCGGATGATGCCGTAGGCGATATGCCACAGGCGCATTCTAAAACCGGCGGTGCCGCCGCTCATGTCCGCCATGCTCGCAACGCGGTTGGCGACACCGGGTGCGGCAACCAGCGCAACCGCGAAAAGACCTGCCCATACCCAGAAGAGCCACGCCTCCGTAAGAAGCGACATGAGTACGATACCTATGGCGGCGCCAAGCCAGCTACCGCGCGTGTAGGTAAGAACCAGCGCGATAAACAACAGTATGGTGGCACTCCCGATTATCGTTCGCCTGAACCAATTACGTGAACCAATGGTTAATGCAAGACCAATCGGTACGATCAGCACCAGGTATTCCGCATAAAAATTGGAGTTACCAAAAGTGGAGCCCGCACGGGCCAGGACATCCTGGCCGAGACCGTAGACGCCGATCTTCGCCGAACTATCCGGTATGTAGATGTATTGATAGATGCCGTACAGTGCCGTAACAGCCCCCGCTGCAACCATGAGGACAAGTATCCACGTGAGTGTTTCCCTTGATTTCACCGAACGGCCTATCACTGCAACGAGTAAGAAATATCCGGCAAAACGCATAAACGTTGTGGCCGCTTCGACCATTGACGGCGCGATAACCATCGAAATTGCCGATATTATGAAAAATGCTAAGAACGCCCAGGTAAATGGTGTTGCGGTAGACGAGTTTCTCTTCCCCGCATTGTGGATCATGTACGAGAGGATAATGAGCCCCATACAAATCGTTACCACATCGAGCGGTATCGGACCCAAGTTGACTTTAATATTGGCGAGCGGCGCGATAACGACGAGCAGCACAATTGCAAACTCGGTTTTTACCAGCGCGATCGCCACAAGAAGAAGCCCCACCGTTGCAACCAGGAATTGCAGGGGTGACAAATACAGCCCGGCATAACCCACTAAAGCTGCTATGGTAAATACCAGCAGATATGCTGTAGAAATTGCTACTTTTTTTGATGGCGTTGGAGCGACCAATTCAGACACGATAACCTCGCTTGTATATATTTAGAAATAGGCTATGCTGATTTACCGATTAGACTATTTCTGATCGCCCTGAACGCTCATGCCGATGATAACCGAATCTCCGAGGAACCACTTGGTGACGAGGTTAAACCTGTCACCGACACGCAGTACTTCGTTGCCGGTCGAAATAAGATCGCTTCCAGCCCGGCCTTTTGTCTCTATGGTGATATATGCGTCTTTTTCAACGGGTGATACGGCAAGCACCTTTTTCCCGTCAGCCGTGTCGATTACCTCTTGGGCGGGTTTGAGCACAACTTTTTTAACCGTGCCGATTGGATTTTGGGTCATTTGCTTTTTAGCAAGGTCCCCTACTTTGATATAGCCTGCGACATCCGGACGGATGCCTTTAACAATTACCGTATAATCAACCGTATTATTCTCGGGAATCGAGACTACTTTGCCCGATTTTGTTGCAAACACGGCTACAGCGACAGCAATCACAACAATCCCTATAATGAGTGTGAAATCTATAAGATTGATTCGCCCGAAAACTCTACCCTTCTCATCAATCACAGCCATGAATATTAGTTCCTCCCCTTACCTGGCAATCTCTTTTATCCTATCTAATAATACATTAATATCGCGGGTTTGACCCTGCCCGTAGACGGCTTTTTTCTTGATCTCGATGTGATCCGGGTCGGTGAGTTTCATCATTTTACCCTGTGCGATAAGTTTTGTATCTATTGCTCCCATTCTGCCTGAAAACAGCGTATACACCGGTGTGTTGAGTGCAACCGCCTCACGGTTCATCGTGCCGCCGGCACTGATAACCAGGTCTGAATAGTAGATGAGGCTCTGCGCATCGACCGCTTTTGCCGGGATAAAGACGTTACTAAACCCGAAACTAAGCACCTCATCGCGCTGCTCCGGTGTACGCGGTAAAAGCACCACTTGTATGTCGTCGCGCGCGGCGAACTTGCGAAGCACATCCATGAAAATCGGATTATGGAAACGATGGTACAGCGCGACATCCGGCGGCGTACGCATAACGATAACTATCTTGCCGATGTCCAACCCGATCTCATCGACAACCGACTCATCCGGTGAGAAATCCGCAAGATAGTACTCCTCTTTCAGGCCGGGGTATTTATCTATCTTTGCGTCGGTCCCGCCATACTCGTAAAGCGGCTCCGATGGAATCATATCCGGTATGAGCACCTTGGTAGCAACCCGCAGGTTGATGCTGTGCATCGCTTTCGCAAACTCGTAATCAAACATGGTTACGTGCGGGATACGCAAGAAAAACGATGCGAGCGCACAATCATTTGAACCGTGCCCGATTGAAAGGTTGAACCGCTTACCTGCTGCGTAGCCGATAAGCCTGCTTGTGCGGGAGGCCAACCCGTAGATCTTCCGGTAAACCTCTTTGCCCTGGTGCTTTCCAATAAGGGTATGTTTGATCCCAAACCGGTCGAGGAGTTGGCTGGTTTGCGCAAACTCCCGGGCTGTTACCAAAACCTCGTGCCCTTGAGCCTGCAATTCTTTAATTAAGGGACGAAATATCAAAACGTGCGGCGTATTGGTGATATCGATCCATATTCGCAATTGTTTTGCGTCTTTATTTGTGTCTTTTGTGTCTTTTGCAGTGTTTTTCAATGACATACCTTTGTATAATGATTACCGGATATAGCTGAGCGCTCATCGTCCATTGCCTGTCGCACATCGCCTAAATGATGTGAAAAGCTATCAAAAGACAACCATAAGCTTTTTTATGCACTCAACAATTATAGCGCCGTGCTAGGCGGATGTTAACCGTTGCGCGATATAAAACGAAGCTTTCCCATCGCCGAACAATTGCGGCGGTTGTCCGACCGGATTGAAGGTATCGATTGTATGCAACAACTTGGTTACATCGATATTGACCAGGACGTTCCACCCGCTCTCCACTGTTTCCACCCACTCGGTTGTATCTCGAAGCGTAATACACGGCACCGAAAAGAAGAATGCTTCTTTTTGAACGCCTCCCGAATCGGTCAGGATCTTAACGGCGTTGCGTTCAAGACGTAAGAAATCGATATAGCCGACGGGGTCGACCACCCGGATATGCGTACCTTTGATAATGCGGTCAAGACCGGCATCCGCCATAACTTTTTTCGTCCGGGGATGTACCGGAAACACGATGTTTTTACCGGACTCTACGAACGCGCTAAGAAGCGCCCGTAAATTATCGACATCATCGGTATTTGCCGAGCGGTGGATCGTTGCCAGATAGTAGCCCTTCGGCTCAAGCCCGAAGATCTCCAGAACTCGTGAGCGGTCTTCAGCTATGCTGCCGAAGTAGAGCGCCGCATCGTACATAACGTCGCCGACCAGCTCAACTCCCTCGGTTATGCCCTCATTTTTTAGGTTATTTACAGCGGTCTGCGTCGGGCAGAATAAAACCTCGGATACGTGGTCGGCCACGATGCGATTTATCTCCTCCGGCATTTTTTTGTCAAATGAACGAAGACCCGCTTCAACGTGAGCAACCGGTATATGAAGCTTCGCCGCCGCCAGCGCACCGGCGAGCGTCGAGTTAGTATCGCCGTAGATAAGCAGGATATCCGGCTTTTCGGTATAAAGGACCTCCTCGATCCTGCTGAGCATCTGCGCAGTTTGATCGGCTTGCGTACCCGAGCCCACCCCAAGGTGATAGTCCGGACGCGGGATACCCATCTCCTCAAAGAAGATATCCGACATGTTGTGGTCGTAGTGCTGGCCGGTGTGAACCAGCACTTCCGTGCACGTTGTTCGAATCTCGTTTGAAACCGGCAAAGCTTTAATAAACTGGGGCCGTGCACCGACGATTGTTACGATTTTCATTAAAACCTCAAACTATTCTTATTCTCAAACAGTTACGCCGACAGTATCTTTCACAAGACCGGCTATGAACTCCGCATCCTGGGCTTTTAGCTCCGGATAACACGGTATGGCAATCGTTTCTTTCGCTGCCGCCTCGCTCACCGGTAGATATCCCTCTTTGTACCCGAGGTCTGTATAGACATCCTGCAGGTGCAGCGGAACCGGATAATAGACGCCGTGCCCGATACCGTTTTCTTTAAGCGCCGCTTCAACCTGCGCACGGTTGGGAACTCTAATAATGTAGAGATGATACACGTGCTTAACGTGCGCGAGTTCTTCCGGCGTTACGATATCGGTGGCGGCAAAGAACTCATTATATGCGTGCGCCTTCTCCCTACGACCGTTGTTCCACTGATCTATGTAGTTGAGCTTAACGCTCAGAATCGATGCTTGCAGTGCATCAAGGCGGCTATTGTACCCCACGAAGCTATGGAAGTACTTCTTCGTGCTCCCATGTTGTCTGAGCGCGCGCACTTTATCGGCAATCTCTTTGTTGTCGGTGACAACAATGCCCCCATCGCCGGCCCCACCGAGGTTTTTACTCGGGAAGAAGCTGAAACAAGCCGCATCGCCGAGTGAGCCGACTTTCCTCCCTTTATATTCTGCACCGATCGCCTGGCAGGCATCTTCGATAACTTTGATGCCGTGCCTCTTCGCGATTTCGTTTATCTCATCCATCTCGACCGGTTGGCCGAAGATGTGAACCGGGATGATCGCCTTTGTCTTCGAGGTAATCTTCGCCTCGAGTTGCCCGGCCACCATGTTATATGTCTTTGGATCGATATCTACGAACACCGGCGTTGCACCGAGACGTGAGATCGACTCGGCGCTCGCATAGAATGTAAACGGGGTGGTGATAACCTCATCGCCGGGGCCGACACCTATCGCGTCGAGCGACAGTACCAGTGCGTCGGTGCCGTTTGCCACACCAACCGCATAATCAACACCGCAATATGCGGCGATCGCCTTTTCAAATTCCTCAACTTTCGGCCCGAGAATATAGCCTCCGCTCCTCATTGTCGCAAGGACGGCTGCCTCGAGCTCATCCTGAATTGAGCTGTATTGCGCCTTTAGATCGAGTAATGGAACACCCATATATCCTCCTTGTTTCCGGTTCAAAACCATATTATAGCACTTTTGTTTGCTATCTCGGCTACCGCTCGATAGCCATAAAAAGCAGATGCCCGATAGCTCGGGCAAGCGTACGTAAATGTGTGTCGTTGTGAAAGATACATATGAAACATGAGCACATGCTACGCCCCTATTCAGGCAAAAGCTCATCCTCAGGTACGTCGCGCGTGACTTTAGCCGGAACCCCCATGACCAATTTCTTAGGCGGTACGTCGCGCGTTACTACAGAGCCGGCAGCTATAAACGCTTCCTCGCCTATCGTGATACCCGGCAGCAGAATCGAGTTACCGCCGACACGTGCGCCCCGCTTGACATGGGCGCCCTTAATAAATTTAAACCGTTTTTCGGTGCGCCCCATAAAATTATCATTGGTTGTGGTTACGCACGGCGCGATAAATACCCGGTCTTCCAGCACTGTATAGGCCGTAATGTAGGCGTTTGATTGCACCTTGGTGTAATCTCCGATTTTTACGCCGTTTTCGACGCAGACGCCGCGACCGACGAGCGAGTAGTCGCCGATGGCGCAATTTTCGCGAACTGAAGCAAGGTCGGCAACCATGGAATTGTTGCCGATTGTCGTGCCGGCGTAGAGTACCGCGCTCGAGCCGACCGTGCAGCCTTCGCCAAGCACAAGCGGTGCAAACGGCTCGGTATATGAGAGTGTGCTGGTTTTCGGCGGCCTGGGCTGCTTGCCCACGACGGCGCAATCGCCAACCACGGTGTTGGCACCGATTTTTGTGCCCTCGTGGATGACCGCATTGTTACCGATTTCCACGCCATCGCCCAGCTCAACGCCGGCTTGAATTACGCAGTTTTCGCCTAAGACCGCGCTTTCGGGGATTCGAGCGGTCTCATGAATAAACGCGGTCATTAAATCTATACCTCCGTGATTCTGACCGGTTGGCCGCCGTTTTTCAGTGACTTGTGCGCGGCCTCGAGCACCTGCACAACCCGCAGGCCGTCATATCCGTCGCTTCGCGGTATTTGCCCGTTTTCGATACACGAAATAAAGTGCTCGCACTCGGTGCGAAGCGGCTCTTTCATCTTAACGCTGGGGATTGTAATATCGCCGAAACGAAGCCGCAGATCTTCGCCGTATGAGCGGTAATCTTCTACCGGCTCCGCGCCGACACCTTTATCATAAATGCGAATCTTCTCGGAGCCCTCCATATCATCAAAGACCGCCATCCGCTTCGTGCCCACAACGGTAAGTTTTCGAATCTTATGAGGATCGAGCCAGCTCACGTGGATATGCGCCATCGTCTTGTCGGCGAATGAAACCGATGCGAACACAACGTCCTCAACGCCATCGGTTATATATGCTTGCCCGCGCGCGGATACTTCAACCGGATTCTTCCCGTCCAGCAAGTAGAATATGACCGAAATATCGTGCGGCGCCAAACTCCAAAAGGCGTTCTCATCCTTTCGTACCTGGCCGAGATTGAGACGCTGGGTATACAGATAGAGGACATCGCCGAGCGTGCCGTCATCGATTAAGCTTTTTACATGCTCGACCGCCGAGTGATACTCCAGCAAATGCCCCACCATCAGCCTTCGATTAACGGATTCGGCAGTGTCGATTAAATCTTTTGAGCTAGCGCTGCTGAGTGTAAGCGGTTTCTCAACCATGACATGTTTCTTGGCGAGAAGCGCTTTTTTTGCGAGTTCATGGTGCGTAGGTGCCGATGTCGCTATGATTACGGCATCAATCGCCGTATCCTGCAAAATATCATCTATGTTTTGGGTTACCCGTACCTGCGGGTAAGTCCCCTGCACTTTCTTTAAATTGTCGGGGTTCAAATCACAACACGCAACGAGATTACTCGACGGTATCTGCTCGAAGTTGCGCACCAAATTCGGCCCCCAATAACCGTAGCCGATGACTCCAACGTTAACCACTTATATCCCCCATTAAATCCTGACAATATTACTTCCTGCGAAATTCTTGAGCTTATTCCTGGTATCAACGATGAGCTTCGCGTTATCGGCAACCATCTGGTAATCGACATTCGTATGATCGGTTACTATGAGCACGCAATCACTCTCGTTGACGACCGCCGGCGTCAGCTCTACCGATGTATAGGTTTTGGCGCCTATAATCGCTTGTTTCGCATACGGATCGTGATACGTGACGTGCGCCCCTAAGTTCTCAAGAAGCGTGATGATCTTAAGCGCCGGCGATTCGCGTGTGTCGCCAATGTCTTTCTTATACGCCAGACCAAGCACCAGGACATTTGAACCCTTGATGCTCTTTTCATGCGCGTTAAGCGCTTCGCCTACCTTTGTGGCGACAAAATATGGTATACCCTCATTCGTCTTTCCGGCAAGCTCAATAAACTCGGTATGAAAATCATACTGGCGCGCCTTCCAAGAAAGATAGAACGGGTCAATCGGAATACAGTGGCCGCCAAGGCCCGGCCCCGGGAAGAACGGCATGAAACCGAACGGTTTCGATGAAGCTGCCTCGATTACTTCCCAAATGTTTATACCCATGCGGTCGCAGAGCACCATAAGCTCGTTTACCAGGGCAATGTTAACGCAGCGGAAGATGTTCTCCAAAAGCTTGGTCATCTCCGCCGCCTGAGTTGACGACACAGGCACAACCTGTCCGACGAACTGCGAATAGAAGAGTCGCGCGGCCTCCGTGCACTGCGATTTGACGCCGCCGACTACTTTGGGCGTGTTGCTCATATTATATTTCTCATTACCCGGATCGACCCGCTCCGGCGAAAACGCCAGCCAGAAATCTTTCCCCACCGTCAAACCGCTCTCTTCGAGCATCGGCAGAAGGACTTCTTCGGTCGTACCCGGATATGTAGTGCTCTCAAGGATAACGAGCTGTCCCGAACGCAAATATTTGGCTACCTCGCTTGCGGCGGCCCGCACGTACGTAATATCGGGCTCGCGCATCTCGGAAAGAGGCGTCGGGACGCAAATGCTGATAACGTCGGCGTCTTTTAGTACTGAAAAATCTGTCGTCGCGCTAAAGAGCCCTTTATCAACAGCGTCTTTCAAGTCGGCTGTGGGAACATCGGGGATATAGCTCTCACCTCGGCTAATGCTTGACACCTTTGCCTTATCGACGTCGATGCCGGTCACAGTAAACCCTGCCTGGGCGATAGCAACCGCCAGAGGAAGGCCTACATAGCCCATACCGATGATTCCAACACGTGCGGTTTTTGTAGTTATAAGGTCTGCCAAAGGCATTACACAACCATCTCCTAGTTTAATAACTTTGTCACCCGAACTATGATTCTAAACCGCAAATTACTTTACCGCAAATGTCAATTCGCCTTGGGCAACGACATCGCCGTCAACTGTTGCAACAGCGGTCCCTTTGCCGATCGGCCCTCGCGATTTGGTGATCTCGACCTCAAGGGTGAGCTGGTCTCCCGGCATTACTTGCCTCTTAAACCGGAACCCGTCGATACCGCCGAAAAATGCGATTTTTCCCTTGTTTGCTTCGACGCTTAGGATGGAGACCGCGCCAACCTGCGCCAGCGCTTCAACAATGAGAACACCCGGCATAACGGGATATTCCGGGAAATGACCAACAAAAAACGGCTCATTAACCGTAACGTTTTTGAGCCCTTTCGCCCGCTTCCCCGGCTCTAGCTCCAAGATGCGATCGACGAGTAAAAACGGGTAGCGGTGCGGGATAATCTTCTGAATTTCTTGGATGTCTAGCACGATTTCCCCTTTTGCCTGTATATGGATACTTTCTAAAGATATTAGCGGTTTTTCTGATATTTATCAAACACGCCAGCGGCATCTGCGGCCGTTGTCAACTTGACGGATAAGCACCGGTGTTTTATGCTACTGTGGTGCTAAGAATACAGGTCACACACGTTACCAGTGTAGATAAGGGTTAGTTTCACGATGAAGAGAGTCCACTATATCATTTTAGCCGTTACTATTACCGTAATTGCACTCGGCGTTGTCAGCGCTTTGGTGATAGCCCGAATCATTGATGAAGAATACACCCAAAAGCAAACATCCATAGAAGGTACCGGGCAAAAAGTTGAAGTACCCGCTACGACGACAACCCAGCCTCAACTTACCTATCGTTGTCCGCTTGATGATGAAGCGACAACGGTTGAGAACGGACAACGCCGGCCGCTTGCGGTTATGATTGAAAATCACCCCGATGCACGCCCACAATCCGGGCTGATTAAAGCATGTACGGTATACGAAACCGTAGCCGAGGGCGGCGTTACCAGGTTCATGGCGATTTTCCTGCATAATGATATACCGGCCGTCGGCCCCGTGAGAAGCGCCCGCGAGTATTTCGTCGATCTGGCTAAGCAGTATGATGCAATCTACTCACATTGCGGTGGGCCGGCAACGATTTATACGGTGCTTAAGAATCTCGCTATCGCCGACTTGGACGAGATGGCAAACGGGGATGCGTACTGGCGTTTGAAAACCAGGCGTGCGCCGCATAACCTGTATTCATCAACGAAGAATCTGTGGGCAAAGGCCGTGGCTAAAGGCTACTCTTCTCAGGTGTTTTTCCAAAAACCCAATTTCAAAGACGACGCGTCGCTCTCCGAACGACCGGCTGTTGCGTCAATCGATATAAACTTCTCGCGACCCGACTTTGCAGTGCACTACGAGTACGACCGCCAGACCAACACCTACAAACGCTTTATGGCGGGGAAAGCCCACATGGACGGCGTATACGAACTGCAGATTGCGCCTAAAAACGTCGTTGTGCAGTTTAACCCGATCGGCCCCATCGCCAACGATCCCAAGGGGCGCATGAAAGTGAGCCTTGCCGGTATGGGTAAAGCAACCGTGTTCCAAGACGGACAAGTGATTCAGGCTACATGGCAGCGCCCGGCACTCGCCGACTTGACTCGCTACTACGACCAAAGCGGCACTGAAATTCGATTCAACTCCGGCCAAACCTGGATTGAAATCGTAGACCCGTCAACCATGCAGGTTACCTACAAGTAACACGGCGACGCTTATCTTACTCCCAGAAACGGTGCTTGAGATTCATGATGTCGCGATACGGGATAACGCCGAGAATCCTGTCGCTCCCGTCTAAGACCGGAATGGCGCGGAACTCGTACCTTTCGAACATCTCCGAAGCTTCCTTGAGCGTGCTTTCGGGCCTCAGGCTTACTACGTTATCGATCATAACATCTTTCAGCAGCGCTTTATCATCCGCCTGCAGGAGTTCTTTGACATCGAGAAGCCCGAGCAACTGGTTGCGCTCGTTGACGATATAGATATACATCACCACATCTTTGCCTTTAGCCACGATATGGTACTCTTCTTGCGCCTGCTCAACCGTTTTATCGGGCGGATACCACACAAAATCGGGCGTCGCAAAGTTGAGAATATGCTCTTCTTGCCGCTCGAGAATCGCCTTGATCTTTATCGCTTCATCCTTGTCGAGCAAATTCAGAATGGCGGTTGCGCCGGCGGATGATAACACCGCCAGAACGTCCGCGGCCTGACCGACAGTCATCTCACCAACGAGCTCAGCTGCTTTGTCCGTACCAAGTGACGAGATCAGCGCCCGCTGTACGTTGGGGTCGATCTCTTCGAGAGCGTCTGATGCCTGCTCGGTATTGAGTTGATTAAAGATCGCGATTCGCTGGTCGTGATCGAGCTCTTCAATGATATCCGCCAAATCGACGGGCGGCATATCGGATAGCTTTTCTTGTAGAACTTTAAGCTGCAGGTTGCCCCTGAAACTGTCGATCTCGGTCGGCAGCGGCTCGATATATGCCCAGGATACCGTCTCCCCCTTAGCCTTTACTGAAAGGTTATAGATGAAATCCGACAACCATTTTAAGTGCATACGCCTTAACAGACCGTGCCGGCTAAAATCCACCTTGGTCACATAAAGATTACCGTTTCGCATAACCAGTTTTATATCGTATGCGACATCGATTTCACGCCCTTCGATATCGAGTACTTTCTTATCGAGAATATGGTCTTTGAGCAGTACCGATCCTTCCGGTGGCTCCGCCTCATATTGCTTCTTATCTTCGATATCAACGACAATTTCTCTCGGGTTGATCGACTTAACTTTATCCCACGGAATCAACAACGCCGGGTCGCCGAACGGCCGGCTAACATAGAGATGCGTTACTACCGGTATCTTGCCGGTCTCCTTTATAACAATATCTTTGAGCTTTCCGACTTTCTTTCCGTTAAGCAGCACCTTGGCTCCGAGCAGCTCTGTCAGGAAATATGCCCTGCCTGAGCGAACTCTCTCTACTGCGGGGTTGGTTGCCATGTGAATCACCTCACTTTACCCAGCTAGGGTTATAAACTTGTATATCAGTATGATTACGAGAAAAATCAGATAGAATCTGAGCATCAGCAGCGCAAAGCTTACAGCCGGTGTCATCTTAATGCTGCTGTGCGCATACTTCTGGTTTATCTCGATAATTTTGCGAAATCTCTTGCGAAAGAAATTCCGTATTCTTTTATTAAATAATTCTCTTATGCTTCTCACCATAAGCCAGCACTCCCATATATTCTTGAACGGTCTATTGGAACAAGTTCGGGAACAGAGCGCTCAAGCTGTAAAGTGTAGAGAGGATAATTATCCCGACTACAATCGTGATAGTTATTATATTCTGAGAAAGCGTGTTCTTATACTTGCCCATTGTCTCCTCGTTATTAAGGAGCAAGATCAGAAATACCAGCGCTGCCGGTAATAGCGTTACGGCGATTACCTGAACAAATAGCGTAATAAGCACCAGCGGTGCGTTCGGTATGAGCACTACTACACCGGCGCTGATGAGCGTCAAGAAATACGTCGCGTAAAACCACGGCGCCTCTCTAATCTTGCGATTCAGTGAATGCGCCCAGCCGAATACCTCACCGAACGCCCATGAACTTGCTAGTGATATACAAATAGCGCCGAGGAACCCGGCATCAAGCAGACCTATTGCGAGAAATGTGCCCACATACTTATTGAAGCCCATAAGCACTGTTGCTGCCTGAGCCGCGCTCTGTATTGGTGTACCGTAAAGAAGTGTTCCGGTAACGATAACTATAAAGATCGCCACGATAACCGTGAACGTCGACCCGATCAAGGTATCTGCTTTCCCTAAAGAGATATCTTTTTCCTGTAAACCTTTATCGACAACCGCACTCTGCTGGAAGAAGATCATCCACGGGGCGATAGTCGTCCCGATATTCGCCATCAGGAAAAAGAATATCTGATTATTAAACCCTCCCGGAAAATGCGGGATGAACGCCTGGTGCACCACCGCCGAAACCGAAGGATGAACAAGGAATGCGGCCGGTATATAGATAAGGTTTAAGCCCGCGAATACCAGTGCGATCTTCTCCCAGGTCCAGTACCTTCCCTGCAGTACCATGAGCACCATGATAATCGATGTCACAATTATGGTCAGCGCAGGCGGCACATGGAAGATGCTCAGAGCCGCCGTCATGCCGATAAATTCAGTGATAAGGGTCAACCAATTGACAAGCAGCAGATCGATGAGCGAGAACCATCCCCAGAACGGGCCAAAGGCGCCAAAAATTGCTTCGGCATGCCCGCTTTTGGTCACAGCGCCAAGCCGCACCGTCATTTCTTGAACATAATATGCTACTGGCAGGAGCAATACGAGAAACCAGATTAGACCATAGCCGAATTGTGCTCCGGTTGCCGAATACGTCGTGATGCCGCCCGCATCGTTATCAGCTAACATTACGATGAGACCGGGGCCGGAAATTATCAGGTAAAGTCTGACGGCTTTAAATATCCTGCGGTAGTTATAGAAGAATCTTGCCCAGAAGTTCATAATCATGCCTCCCGTCGTGCCGGACACGCGGGGGTACGATAAGCGTTTTATGCAGCGGTTCGAATCTCTTCGGGGCCGCTATTAGCATAGCCATAGTAACCACTCCTATCCAGATATTTTGTGCATATTAGTACCGTTGTTGCGCAGAGTCGTCTTGACAGTTCACACATACTGCCAGGCTCGCTGTCCATAAATAAGCAGCCCCCTTTCTTACGTAGAAATTTGAACAATAAAAAAGCAGCCCGAAGGGCTGCCAAATACCAAATATTGCGGAAACTTGCAATGCAAGCCGCAATCAATTATTCAGCCCCTCGTTGAGTTTTGGCACTGGATGACGTAGATCGTGCATAGCGCGATCAGCTACATTATGCAAAGCCTTAATTCGACCTTGCCTGTTCTACCCATTGGCGTCTCTAGACGTTTCCGGGCAGCAGCCTATGTTCATCCAGGAGCCTCACCTAACAAGCTCCTTTGCGGATACTATGTACCCAAAGTTTGATTATATTCTCGCCAACAAATATAGTCAATAACGCTGCACTTTAGACGCCGAGCGGATAATAATTGAAGTGCGCGATAGCGTCAGCGTGACATACACGCTAACCGGACAGCAGCTACTTGCTTGATTGAACCGCTCTAAGGGCGGCAACGTGCTCGCCTTCGCCAACACGTGTAATGTTTGCCCCGAGACCCCGCAGTTTCTCCTCAAAATTCTGGTAACCGCGATCTATATGGTAGACATCGAGAACTTCGGTAACGCCTTCAGCTACCAGACCGGCAACGACCAGCGCCGCGCCGCCCCGTAAATCGGGCGACTTTACCGGTGCTCCCGTGATTTTGGGAACACCTTTGATGATTGCATGGCGACCTTCGATACGCACGTCGCTGCCCATCCGATTGAGCTCGTTAACAAACATAAAGCGGTTTTCAAAGATATTCTCGGTAATGATACTAATACCGTCCGCCAGGGCTAGGAGCGCCATAACCTGGGTTTGCATATCGGTCGGAAAGCCGGGGTACGGCAGTGTCGCGATATCGACCGGGCTTATACCCTTGCAACCGTGCACCCTGATTTTATTGTCGTACTGGCTGATGGCAACACCTGCGTCCTGAAGTTTGCTGATAACCAGGTCTAAGTGCTCGGGGATAGTGTCCTCGACTAAAATATCGCCGCCCGTGACAGCACCCGCCACAAGGAACGTACCGGCTTCAATACGATCGGGCATAACGCGATATTCAACCCCATAGAGCTTATCAACGCCTTCAATACGCAACGTCGGCGTACCTGCCCCCTCGATTCTAGCACCCATCTTAATCAGGAACCGCACCAGATCAACAATCTCCGGTTCACGCGCTACGTTATCAATAATCGTTACGCCTTCTGCCAGGGTTGCCGCCATCAGCAGGTTCTCAGTAGCACCGACACTCGGATAGTCGAGGGCGATTTTACTGCCCACCAGCTTTTCAGAGAATGCTTCGATGAAGCCGTGACCGACCTCAAACCGGGCCCCAAGCGCCTCAAGACCCCTGATATGCATGTCGATCTTACGTGAGCCGATATTGCAGCCGCCGGGCATCGCCACGCGCGCCCGGCCGAGCCTGGCGAGAAGCGGTCCCAATACGATAATTGAAGCCCGCATCTGGCTGACTAAATCGTACGGTGCTTCGGTGTAAATCGAACAGCCCGGCTCGATTTCAATCGCATTGACGCCGACGCAATCAACACAGCAGCCGAGACGCTCAAGCACCGCCGCCATTATCTTCATATCCGTGATCGCCGGTACGTTAGCCAGCGTTGTCTTGCCTTCTGTTAGAAGTGCGGCAGCCATAAGTTTCAGCGCGGAATTCTTAGCGCCTCCAACCCGGACCTTGCCGTTTAGTCTATTTCCACCTGTGATGACGAATTTGCTGCTCATATCTACCCCTACATTCCCGGCATTGCTCCAGAAAAAACCAAGGCAAGCTTTTACAAACCTGCCCTGATAAAAAAGCATAATTGACTTTTAAACGGTGGTCAATGCGGCAAGCAAGTTAGTGCACTCTCTTGCACACATTTTTAACCGTTTATCCAGCAATTATCGTTATTTAATTTTTTTACCGGCGAGCCCGCTCGGCAATCTCTAGCCTTAAGAGCGCTTTCCGAAGGCTTATCTCGGCTTCCGCTAATGTTTCTTCGCTCAACTTAGCGTCAGAAAGCTCCCGCTCCCGCTCTTCTTTTTTCTGCCGTGCCCGCTCAACGTCAATCTGCGACCAGAGTTCAGCTACGTCCGCCAGTACGGTTGCCTTGTTGTTGTTAAACTCCAGGTAGCCGCCCATGACGGTAATATACTCTTGATCGTTACCGTTTTTGACCCTGAGCTCGCCAATCTGAAGAGGCGTGACAATAGGGATATGGTTCGCCATGATACCGAGTTCTCCCTCGGCACCTCGGGCGACAATTATATCCGCCTCTCCACTAAAGACGATTCGCTCCGGGCTCACCACTTCGCATGTAAGCTTGTGATCAGCCATTAATAAATCCTCCACCTAAGAAGCCATGCTGGCCATAATCCGCTCGGCCTGAGCGACAGCCTCATCGATACCGCCAACATAACGAAAAGCTTGCTCCGGCAGACTATCATGCTTGCCTTCAACAATCTCTTTGAAGCCGCGAACCGTCTCAGCGATCGGTACGTATTTACCGGCCATGCCGGTAAACTGCTCGGCAACGTTAAACGGCTGGCTCAAGAACTGCTGAATCTTACGTGCTCTCATGACGGTTAGCTTATCTTCCTCGGAGAGCTCATCCATACCAAGAATGGCAATGATATCCTGGAGCTCTTTGTTCCTCTGGAGAATCTGCTGCACCTGGGTTGCCACGTGGTAGTGCTCTTCACCGACAACTTCCGGCGCGAGAATACGCGACGTAGAATCGAGCGGATCAACCGCCGGATAAATACCCATCGACGAGATATCACGAGACAGAACGGTCGTGGCATCAAGGTGCGTAAACGCTGTAGCCGGTGCCGGGTCGGTCAAGTCGTCGGCAGGAACGTAAATCGCCTGTACTGACGTAACTGAACCGGTACGGGTTGATGTAATCCTCTCCTGGAGGTCACCCATCTCGGTACCGAGCGTCGGCTGATAACCTACAGCTGACGGCATACGGCCGAGAAGCGCCGACACCTCTGAACCCGCTTGTGTAAAGCGGAAGATGTTGTCGATAAAGAGAAGAACGTCTCTTCCCTGATCGCGGAAGTACTCCGCAATTGTAAGGCCGGCAAGACCTACACGAAGACGTGCCCCCGGTGGCTCATTCATCTGCCCAAACACAAGTGATGTCTTATTAATGACGCCTGATTCCGTCATCTCAAGCCACAGGTCGTTACCCTCACGGGTACGCTCGCCAACACCGGTAAATACCGAGTATCCACCGTGCTGTGTCGCGATATTGTGGATGAGCTCTTGGATCAGAACCGTCTTACCTACGCCGGCACCGCCGAACAGACCGATCTTTCCACCCTTTACATACGGTGCGAGAAGATCGATGACCTTAATACCGGTCTCAAAAAGTTCAGCTGTTGGCATAAGCTGATCGAACGCCGGCGGCTTACGGTGAATCGGATAACGCTCTGCGGCATCGACCGGTGCATCGGTATCGATAGGCTCACCAAGAACGTTAATGATTCGACCGAGGGTCGCTTCACCTACCGGGACGGTAATTGCGGAGCCTGTATCGACAACCTCCATGCCTCGTACGAGGCCATCGGTTGAAGACATAGCGACCGCCCTAACTTTACTCCCCTCTAAATGCTGCTGCACCTCTGCCACAACCTTTACCATGCCTCGCGGTGTATCGGCTGTGATGGTGAGCGCGTTATAGATAGGTGGAAGTTCGTTAGGATCAAACTCGGCGTCTAGAACGACACCGATAATTTCAACTATTCTCCCTACGCCCATTACTTTTGTTTCACCTCTATTCCATTGCGATGAATAGATTGGTTATACGCCAAACGTATCCAAACAATGTTCACTTTGTATACCAGTTTATCTATAAGTTATTCTTATAGATAAACATTGATTATGCTTCCTGCAGAGCGTTGGCTCCGCCGACGATCTCCGCGATTTCCTGCGTGATCTGTGCCTGACGCGCCCGGTTATACCACCGGGTAAGATTTGTGATCATATCCTCGGCATTGTCTGTAGCCGATTTCATCGCGGTACGTTGTGCCGCGAACATGCTTGCAACCGACTCCATCAAGGCACGCAAAACAACCGTATCCACATACCGTGGGAGTAAATCATAGAGCACGCTTACAGCGTCCGGTTCAAACTCATACTTCGCAACTCCGGCGCCTGCATCATTATCACTCGTAATCTGCTCCTGTTTGATAGGTAGCAGCTGGTGAATAGTAGGCTTTTGCTCCATGAGCGATTTGAACTGGTTGAATACCAGGTACACTTTGTCTACCTTGCCCTCTTGATATAGTTCAACCACCCTGTCGGCAATGATCTTTGCTTCCGCAAACGTCGGGTTATCCGAGAAATCGGTATGTGCCTCCATGATTTCATAGCCCGCGAACCTTAATGCGTTAACGCCTTTACGCCCTACGCCAATAAACGAAACATTCCTGCCCTCCGCAGCCTCTTTCTTGTAGACGCCAATCGACTGTCGCAAGATGTTCATGTTGAACGACCCGCACAAACCCCGGTTCGATGTAATCGAGACGATGATGACGTTCTCGGTTTTTTCGTGAACATCAAGAAGCGGATGGCTTCCCGGCCCGACGTTTTGTGCAACGTTGTTAAGTACATCGACCATTTTTATTGCGTACGGGCGTGCCGCTTCGATGCGTGCCTGGGCCCTCTTGATCTTTGCAGTCGCAACCATCTCCATAGTTTTGGTGATCTGGCGTGTCTTCTCAACGCTTTTTATTTGATTTAAGACTGTTCTCGCTTTAGCCATTTATTATCACCCTGACTTACAGAGATCTGATGAACATCTTTTTGAATTCGCTAACGGCATCACTAAGTTTCTTTTCGGTATTCTCAGAGAGCACTTTCTCACTGGCGATAGCCTGCGGAATCTCAGCGTATTTGCTGTGAATAAACTCAACAAGACCGGCTTCGAATTCCTGAATCTTTGCCACATCGACGTCATCCAAGAATCCGCGAACACCGGTAAAGATCTGGATAACCTGATCCTCAACCACCATCGGCACATACTGATTTTGCTTCAGAAGCTCGATCATGCGCTGACCGCGTGCGAGCTGTGCCTGTGTCGCTTTATCCAAATCGGATGCAAACTGCGCAAACGCTTCGAGCGACCTAAACTGCGCGAGGTCCATTCTTAGGCCCCCGGCGACTTGCTTCATAGCTTTAATCTGTGCGTAACCACCGACTCGGGATACTGAAATACCGATGTTAACAGCCGGACGTACGCCCGAGTAGAAGAGATCGTTCTCGAGGAAGATCTGGCCATCGGTAATCGAAATAACATTGGTCGGAATGTACGCCGAAACGTCACCCGCAAGGGTCTCGATAATAGGCAGCGCGGTAAGTGAACCGCCGCCAAGCTCATCGTTGAGCTTGCATGCCCGCTCTAACAACCTTGAGTGGAGATAGAAAACGTCACCCGGATAAGCCTCACGGCCTGGCGGACGACGAAGGAGCAGCGACATCTGGCGATATGCCTGTGCCTGCTTGCTCAAGTCATCATAGATAACCAGGGTGTGCTTCCCGTTATACAGATAATGTTCGGCCATGGCACAACCGGCGTACGGCGCGATGTACTGCATCGGTGCCGGGTCGGATGCCGGGGATGCGACAACTATCGTGTATTTCATTGCATCATGGCGCTCAAGGGTCTCAACGACCTGAGCGACGGTCGATGCCTTACCGCCGATTGCTACATAAACGCAGATAACACCAGTATCTTTCTGGTTGATAATCGCGTCGAGCGCAATCGCGGTTTTTCCAGTTCTACGGTCACCAATGATAAGCTCGCGCTGACCGCGGCCTATCGGAATCATTGAATCTACGGCTTTCAAACCGGTCTGCAAAGGCTCCTTAACAGGTTGCCTTTGTACAACACCCGGCGCCAACCATTCGATCGGGCGGTAACCTTCGTTAGCGATAGGTCCTTTCCCGTCGATCGGCTGACCTAGTGAATTAACGACACGGCCAAGAAGTGCTTCACCGACCGGTACCTCGGCAATACGCCCGGTACGTTTGACGATGTCACCTTCCTGAATCTTGAGGTAGTCTCCCATGATAACGACACCCACGTTATCCTCTTCGAGGTTAAGCGCGAGTCCCATAATCCCACCGGGAAACTCCAACATTTCGTTTGCCATGACGCCGCGTACACCGTGGACAATAGCGATTCCATCTCTGGCTTCGAGAACCGTTCCGATTTCTTCAACCTCAATTTGAGGTTCGTATTTTTCGATTTCTTGCCTCAGTATTGAGGCAATTTCCCTAGACTTGATTCTCATTAAGCTTCTCCTTACCGCGCTTGAGTTAATCGTTCGCGTAAGTTGTTTAGACGTGACTTCACGCTAGCGTCAATAACTTGTCCATCAGCGTAGACCAGCATTCCACCAAAGATGCTTGGGTCTACAACCGTTTCGACGAGCACTTCTTTTTTGGTGGCATCCGTAAGTTGTTTCTGCAATCTGCGCTTGATTTTGTCGTTCAAAGGCACAGCAGTTATAACTTTCGCGACCACGCATTTGTTTTGCTCGTCAACTAACCGCTCAAACTCATTGCGGATTTCATACAGCAGGTTTTCCCTGCCATTGTCAAAAATAAGCCAGAAGAAGTTGCGAGTTATCACGGATACTTCTTGAAGGAATACTTTGTTAAAGACGCTTTTTTTCGCTTCGCTGTCGATCTTAATCGACTGGAAAAACCCTTCAAATTCAGGATCCGTTAGGTTATCGCCAACGAAATTTACCTCTTTAACTACTTTGTCGAGGTTCTTTTTCCCGACGGCTGCTTCAAACAGCCCTCTCGCATATTCCCTCGCTATTTGCTCGCCTCTCATTATAAGCGACCCACTTCACTGAGGTATTTCTCGATGAGCTGCTCGTGTGCGCTTTGATCAAGCTCGCGCTCAATAACTTTAGCCGCTAAATCTACGCTTAGATTCGCAACTTCAGCCCTGAGGTCTTTGCGTGCTTGCTCAACATCGCGATTGATCTGCTCCTCGGCTTTAGCGACGATTCGCTTTCCTTCTTCTTCTGCTTTTTGGACAATTTCAGCTCTGAGTTTATCACCGAGATCTTTGCCTTCTGCGATAAACTGCTGAGCCTCTTTCCTGGCTTCCGCCAACTTCTCCTCGTATTCACGCAGTAAACGTTCTGCCTCAAGTCTTGCGTGTTCCGCTTGTTCGATCGATTCGCGAATCTTACGCTCGCGACTCTCAAGAATCTGAACGAGGGGTGCGAACCCGAATTTACCAAGCAGCACCACAAGAATGAGAAACGTTAGTACCGTCCAGAATATGAGGTTAGTCTGCAATGCTAACACTCTTACCCCACCTGTTCTTGAAAAGATCCGCCATTACTGAGTGAACCCTACTTTGCGAACAGCAGGATGGCAATAACGAAGCTATACAGTGCGATAGCTTCAGCAAAAGCAACGCCGATAAACATCGTCGTCCTCAGAGTACCAGTTGACTCAGGTTGGCGAGCCATACCCTCAAGAGCTTTTCCAACGAGGATACCAACACCGATTCCTGGGCCGATAGCACCTAAGCCCATCGCCAAACCGGACCCTAGATGTGCGAGATTCATTAAAATTCCTCCTCTCCCAATCCTTATATTACTATATATGCATTAGTGCTCGGGATGCACCGAAGCGCCGATATAAACCGAAGCTAAAATTGCAAAAATATACGCCTGGATAAACGCTACAAATATTTCGAAAGCATACATGATAACCGCGATAACGACGGAAACCGGGGCAAGCCATACGCCAAAAAGGATGATCAGTGCCAAAAGCGATGCAATGACGATGTGGCCGGCCAAGAGGTTGGCAAAAAGTCGAACTGCCAGTGAGAATGGTTTTGCTAACAAGCTTATGAATTCGATCGGATAGAGAATTATATAGATCCATTTCGGCAGCCCGCCTGGCGCCAGATTCACCCAGTATTTGACTGGTCCCTGTTTCTTCATGCCAGCCATGAGCACACTTAAGAAAACCATGATTGCAAGCGATGCGGTAAAGTTGATGTTTGATCCCGGAGAGAATCCGGCTGGAATGAGGCCGAGCAGATTGTTAAACAAGATAAAGAAGAATAAACCGCCGATAAATGGTAGCCATGTCCTTCCCGCATCACCTAAGTTATCATCAACGACGTCCAACTTAATGAATTGGAATATCGCTTCCATTGCATTCTTTAAGCCCTTCGCAACAAGCCCTCTTCCCCTACCCGCGTACGCAATCAGAGTAAATGACAGAATTGCCGCAAGCCACATGATTACTACAGCTTTATTAATGGTAATATCAAATGGAAGCGGGATTTGCTTTAAAACGTGATTTACCGGCGCGAGGTTAATGCCAAAGAAATTTTGAGCGTGTGGGCTTGAGAGATCAAATTCCCTCAATATTTCTTCCATTGGGTTAACAGCTTCGGCAGCCAATCTCATTACCCCTTTCTTTATCTACCAACCGGGCCTTTCAGCCAGTTCTTCATACTAATTAGAAGTATTGCCGTAAAACCAAACGCTATGGTAAGCAACAGAATAAACAAATTAAGCTCTGAAAATCTGTAGAACAGGTAGCTCACCACCAGGAGCGCTATAAGGCGCACTCCAAAACTTCCTGCAATCAAGGCGACTGCTTTTGCTCCAGACAGCCTCTTCGATTTCTTATCAACAAAGACCTCGCTCGCAAGAAACACGCTTAGAATACCGAGCCCAACTAGAGTACTCTCCAAGCCGATCAGCCCTTTGTAAAACCATGCTGCGACCAGTATTCCTATCCAGAACGGAAGCCCATATATCAAAATTTCAATGACGTTAAACGAAGATTTATTTCGGGGCATTTGTTGCTGCCTACCGTGAGGAGCCACGGCGTTTCTGCTCCTCTCGTTGCTCTTCCTCAACCACAAAATGGTACATATTGAAGAACCCCGCTACCGCCCCTAATATAACGCCAATTGCAATAATCCAAATAGGCTCATGGCCGGTAATAAGGCTAACCAGCCAGCTTACCGCCCATCCAAGCAGCGTTCCTACGACAACAGCGCCGAACAGTTCAGTTCCAAGGGACATATATCGCATTGAACCTGCCAGTGATTCGCGCGAGGCATCATTGTGCCTTTTCTCGCCTGTTATACTTGTTTGTTGCGACGACCGTTCTTCTTGCGGCCTACTTTCAGACGGATCTAGTTTTTTGTCATCCCACATCGGCCAGCGGTCTTCATCATCAGGTTGTAACATTTAATACGAACACGCCCCTTGCATGGTACTATAAATTATAAATTGTTGCAATAGCTTGGTTGCCAACTTGCACGCGCTGATATAAGAAATATCAGCTCAGCACTATAGCAGGGTTTCTGGTTGTTCTCCGCGATAGAACGCAAGCTTTGTTACCTGTACGCCTGCTTCTTGTAACAAATCTTGCGAGAGCAAATCCGGATAACCTTCTACGTATAATATTTCCAAAATTCCCGCGTTGATTAACATCTTAGCACACAAACTGCAGGGTTGATGCGTACAGTAAATCGATCCTCCCCGTACCGCTACGCCGTATAAAGCCGCCTGGATAATCGCGTTTTGCTCGGCGTGAAGCCCTCGACACAGCTCGTGCCGCTCTCCTGAGGCAATGCCCCGCTCTTGTCGAAGGCATCCGACATCGTAACAGTGCCGGATGCCTGAAGGGGCACCGTTATAGCCTGTGGTAAGAATCCGCTTATCTCGAACAACAACCGCACCGATTTTCCGACGTATGCACGTCGAACGCTCAGAAACCTGTCTGGCGATATTCATGAAGTACTCGTCCCACGACGGGCGCATATCGTCGTTGTGCCGCAACCCCCGGGTATCTTGTTCGCTGCCGCTTTGCTCTGTATCCATGTGGCTACCTCACCGGTTTCGTTCGCCGCTTACTGGTGCTTATAGTTATATCCAAGCTACATATAATAATATCTACAATCTATATAGAGCCCATATTGTAGGCCTATATTGCGCCAATGCGCTCTAAGCTGTCTAGACAGTTTGCACTACCTTTACCGTCTAGACTCCAACTGCGAGATCGGTGTAAATCGGGTGCTCGTTGCACATCTTTTGAACCTCGGCTCGTATGCGCTGCTGAACGGCATCGTTACCGATGTTCTCAAGCGTATCGGCGATGAGGTTTGCCAGCTTGCGCGTTTCGGCCTCGGCAAAACCGCGGGTCGTAACCGCCGGTGTACCGAGACGGATACCGCTCGTTACCGATGCGCTCCTCGTTTCAAACGGGATTGTGTTTTTATTGGCGATGATACCGACGGCCGCGAGTTCGCGCTCCGCATCGGCGCCTGTAATCTCTTTATTAGTAAGGTCGACCAGCATCAGGTGGGTATCGGTACCACCCGAGCAGATTCTAAAGCCGCGCTCCACAAGCGCCTCAGCCATCGCCCGGGCATTAGCCACGATTTGCTTTGAATATGCTTCGAAGCCGTCGGTCATGGCTTCTTTGAAACACACTGCCTTAGCTGCAACCGTGTGCATGCAAGGACCACCCTGCGTACCGGGGAAGACGGCTTTATTTAAGGCTTTGCCGTACTGCTCGCGCGCCAGGATAAGACCGCCGCGCGGGCCGCGCAGTGTTTTGTGGGTCGTCGTGCCGATGACATCCGCATACGGTACGGGGCTCGGGTGAACGCCCGCCGCAACAAGCCCTGCAATATGGGCTATATCCACCATCAGGTACGCCCCTACTTCGTCGGCGATCGACCGAAACGCCTTAAAATCGATGACGCGTGGGTACGCGCTCGCACCGGTTACGATCATGCGCGGTTTACACTCGTGTGCAGCCGCCCGTATCTTATCGTAATCAAGCCGTTCCGAGTCTTTATCTACCCCATACGCAACAAAATTATAAATTTGGCCGGAGAGGTTGGCCGGGCTTCCGTGCGTTAAGTGCCCGCCGTGCGGCAGCATAAGCCCCATAACGGTATCGCCGGGTTCGAGAAGCGCTACGTAGATTGCCGTGTTTGCCTGTGCGCCCGAATGGGGCTGCACGTTTGCATACTCGGCGCCAAACAGCACTTTGGCCCGTTCGATCGCGAGGTTTTCCGCGATATCAACGAATTCGCACCCGCCATAGTAACGCTTGCCTGGATATCCTTCCGCATATTTGTTTGTCATGACCGACCCTTGGGCTTCAAGGATCGCTTCGCTCGTGTAGTTCTCTGAAGCGATGAGGTCGAGCGTTTTCTGCTGGCGGCTTAACTCTCCCTGGATAGCCTGCCAGATGTCCGGATCGCTTACTCGCAGTGTCATTATTTCACTCCCGATCGTTCTTCAATCTTATTTATTTTCTCGACTCTGGTGGCATGTCTTCCGCCCTCGAAGCCGGTATGAAGCCATACAAGAAATATTTCGCGTGCCACCGCTATGCCGACAATACGCGCACCGACGGTGAGTATATTTGAATCGTTATGCGCACGCGAGAAACGTGCGCTAACGGGGTCGTTACATGCCGCGGCACGTATACCTTTCACTTTATTCGCGGCAATGGCGACGCCGATTCCGGTACCGCATATAATAACACCGCGCTCATATTCGCCGCTTGCCACCTTACGGGCAACCGCCTCGGCAATATCAGGGTAATCAACGGGCTGGTCAGCCCCCATCGTCCCCATATCCAAGAATTCGATGCCTTCCGCTCTCAGAATTTCTTTATACTCTTCTTTTAAGCCAAACCCGGCATGGTCGGCTCCAATAACTATCTTCAACTAGTCTACCGCCTTCCAAGCATTCGAGGTGTAAATGCCTACCATTGAAGAATACCTGCATGTAAGAGGCTTGTAAACCCCTAAGCGCCTTGGGGATTTCCATTTAGTTGGTTTTATCGGCACGAGCGCCCGCCAATCGCACTTACCCGTTAGAGCGATGCCCGCCACCACAAAACTACAACCAAAATCGGAATTCGTGCAAGCCTTCTCACACCGCCGGCTCGTTCTCATCCGTGTCTTATCTATAACATCCTATACGTATTACAATAACCCTCTAGTTGATGCTTGCTATTAAAAATGCCCGCTATGAGTTCTCGCTACTTGAGGGTTTATGCCATGTTAACTGCGTAAACGAAAAACGGTACTTGAGAGTTTAAAGCCGTACTCTAGACATCGGGATGACGCGAAGTTTTCAGCAAGCAAACACTACTGGACTGGTGGTATTTATACTCTACCGAGTCTATAGACTCGGTAGAGTTACTTTCAAAGCCCATATTCTTAATCTCGGGGCCCGCGATTGCAATAGTAATGTTAACTATTCACAGCCGCGATAATTTCTCCAAGAGAGAGATAGCCCTGCCGGACAATCTTAGGCTCACCCTGCGACAGATCGACGACCGTGGATTCGACGCCGAGTTTTGTTTCGCCACCGTCGATTATGTAAGCGACGCGTCCGGATAACTCCCCCGCCTCGTCGGCTGTTCTTGGGCTTGCATTACTACTAATATTGGCGCTGGTTGTTGCAAATGCGACTCGCGCGCGGCGAATCAACTCGCGCGCGATGATATTATTGGGACAGCGCACGCCGACCGTAGCTCCACCGGCCGTTACTTCATCGGGAACGTCTGGGGCTTTTTTGAAGATAAGCGTCAGCGGGCCCGGCCAATACGCCGCAATAAGTTTTCGCGCCCCGTCGCTAATATCGAGAACATAGCGCTCGATATCATCCGGGTCGGCCACAAGAAGAATCAGCGGTTTGTCGGCGGGCCGCTCCTTAATACGGAAGATTTCTAGGTCCGCATCGGGAATAAGCGCGTTCACACCGATCCCGTAAACGGTATCGGTGGGAAAAACAACCGGTTCGCCTTCTCGGGCCGCCAGCGCGGCGTCCTCAAGCGCACTCAAATCGGGATGCTCTGGGTCTATCTTAATGGTTTTCGTCGCTCTCGGCGTAAATGGCGATGCCATCGTATCCCTATCCCCCTCTCGCTATAACGATCCGGTCGTGAACCTGGAAATCTTTCAACACGGCGACGTCGGAAAACCCTGCCGTCGCAAGCAGCGCCGCAACCGCGGGCCCTTGGTCGAAACCGATTTCAAATACAATACATCCGCCGGACATAAGAAACTCACCGGCCCGGCCCACTATCGCCCGGTAAAAATCGAGGCCGTCATCGCCCCCATCGAGGGCGAGACGCGGCTCGCGAAGCACCTCGCGCTGCAATGTCGCCAGATCATCCGTCGGAATATACGGTGGATTTGAGACTATAACATTCACGCGGCCTTTGAGCGCATCGAGCGCCCCAAACAAATCCGATTTAATTATTGTAACGCGATCCTTAACGCCCGCTATTTCAGCGTTCTCCCGTATCAAAGAGAGGGCTTGGTCGGAAATATCGGTCGCATAGACGTCCGCTTGCGGGCATTCGGCCGCGATACTAAGAGCGATTGCGCCGGTGCCGCAGCCGATATCAACCACAATGGGTCGCTTTGCCAGCTCGTCCTGCGCCCAGGCGCCGTCGTACTGTTCGTGCTCGTGCGATGCGTGAAGGGCTTTTCTAATACTGCACTGGGTAAGCTCAACCAGAACCGCATCGACAACGAGCTCGGTTTCCGGGCGTGGTATAAGCACGCCCTCACGGCACGCCAGGTCGAGCATGCGAAAGTGCTGATGACCGAGGATATACTGCAAAGGCTTTCCGGTAACGCGCTCGGCTACTACGCGCTCGACAAAAGCGACTTCTGCCTCGGTAAGAATGCGCTGGCGCTCAAAGCGCAGCTCTAACGATGAAAGCCCGGTGGCCTCGGTAAGAATGCGCTCGGCCTCAACGCGGGGTAAAAACACAGAACCACCCTCAAGTTCGCGGGTGGTTCCGGTAAGCATTGTATCTATTGTTAAATTCGTCTTAGAAATCATTTATACCACCTGCTTTAGCTTCTCCGCCTTATCGGCCGCCGCTAAAGCATCGATTAAATCGTCGATCTCCCCTTCGAGAACCGCCGGCAGGTTGTGTATGGTAAAACCGATACGGTGATCGGTTACGCGCCCTTGCGGGAAGTTGTAGGTGCGGATTCGCTCACTGCGATCGCCCGTACCGACCTGCGATTTTCGTGTTGCAGCAAGCTTGGCCTGCTGCTCTTCGAGGTATTTCTCATATAGCCGCGCCCGCAGAATTCGCATTCCTTGCTCTTTATTTTGCAGCTGGCTCTTTTCGTTCTGACACGATATGACGAGCCCCGTCGGCAGGTGGGTGATACGAACCGCCGAGTCGGTCGTGTTAACCGACTGGCCGCCCGGGCCGCCGGAGCGAAATACATCGATGCGAAGATCATTCGGCCCGATCTCGACCTCGACATCTTCGGCTTCGGGCAGTACCGCAACAGTTACTGTTGAGGTATGAATTCGCCCGCCTGATTCCGTTACCGGGATGCGCTGGACGCGGTGCACGCCCGATTCGTATTTAAACCGGCTGTAGGCGCCGTTGCCTTTGATCTCAAAGATAATCTCTTTAAAGCCGCCCATATCCGACTCGCTTGCGCTTAAAAGCTCTGTTTTCCAGCGGTGCTCCTCGGCGTAGCGCGAGTACATGCGGTAGAGGTCACCGGCAAAGAGGCTCGCCTCATCGCCGCCGGCACCGGCCCTGATCTCGATGATGATGTCTTTTTCATCGTTCGGATCTTTAGCGACAAGCAGGTACTTAATCTCTTCCTCGACTTTCTCTCGTTCTTCACGCATGTGGTGAAGCTCGCCCTTCAGATACTCGTGCATTTCAGGATCTGCCTCATCCTTGAGCATCTCCTGCGCATCGGTAATACCCTCTTCAAGCTCCTCCAACCGCCTGATAAGGGTAATCAGCGGCGTCATGGAGGCATGCGCTTTTGAGAGATCCCGGTAGGCGTTCTGATCGCTAATGACCGCCGGATCGCTGAGTTTCTCCGTTATTTCGTTGTATCTCGTTAAAATTTCCTGTAATTTTTCTAACATATTTTTCACCTGGCTACGTATCTACACAATGAAAATAAAGATGGCGCCCACGCAAGGCGCCCCGTGCCTAAAGTATTGCGTAACCTTATTAATTATAATGAATCTTGACGGGTCAGACAACACGAAACCGGTGGTTGTCGCGCAAACCGAGCTCGTTTAAAAACAAAGAGCCCGAACCCGGGCTCTTATCGGATGCTTTTGCGATGTTGTTACGTCGTTTCCAGATTCGCAAGCGACGGCTGCGTTTCAACCTTTTCCGCTTTGATCTCGCGTTCGAGTGCAACCGGCTCCAGTAAGCCCTCAGTCACAAGCACGCGCTGCAAGGCGTGAATTGCCACTTCGAGCTGGTCTTCATCTGGCTCTTGCGTCGTCAGTTTTTGCAGCTTCAGACCGGGCCACATAATCGCTTTCATGAACGGCGAATCGATGCGCCGCGCTGCGAGCCGGGTAATCTCGTACGATATACCGGCAACTACCGGTAGCAACACGATTTTTCCGGCAACCCTGAGAAGCACGCTGTACGTCGGCAAAAACGAGAACATTAAAATCGCTACCACCATGACGATAAGCATCAAACTCGTGCCGCAGCGAACGTGAAGCGTCGTGTACTTGGCCGCGTTCTGCGTTGTGAGCTCTTCTTCCGCCTCATAAGCATGAATCGTCTTATGCTCGGCACCGTGGTACTGGAAGACCCGCTTGATATCGGCAACCCTTGAAATAACCCAGACGTAGGCTACAAATATCGCAATTCTAAAGAGCCCCTCAATGAACGCAAAGAGCAAATTGTTTTGAATAACCGAGTGCATCGCCCTGGTTGCGTAAAACGGTACGACCATAAAAAGGCCGACGACCAGTAAAAACGCAAACACGAGCGTGAGGCCCATCTCTTTGCCCGAGATATCTTCTTCCGCCTCACCGAGCGCGAGATTTGCCGATAGTGCGATTGTCTTGATGCCGAGAATCAACATCTCGATCAAGACGACAATGCCCCTGATAAAGGGCTTTTTCAATATGGGCCAGCGATCACCGACAGAGTTGAACTGCTCGGTGGTGTTTACGATTTCACCTTCGGGTGTACGCACGGAAAGACTCCAGTTGTGCGGGCCTTTCATCATAACGCCTTCGATTACCGCCTGGCCGCCAAAAAACGGTTTGGCCAAAGGAGCCTCCCCCTTATTCTGCTGCTTTTTCTTTCGTCTTCTCTTCTGTCTCTTTTGCTGCTTCGGTTCCTAGACCGTACTTCTTCTGGAAACGCTGCACTCTACCACCGCTATCGACAAGCTTTTGCTTACCGGTATAGAAAGGGTGGCATTTTGAGCAGAGCTCGACCTTGAGTTCGTCTTTGGTTGAGCGCGTCGTAAATGTCTCACCGCAGGAGCACGTTACTTTCGCCTCGACATAGTCGGGATGAATCCCTTTTCTCACGTTGTACACCTCCAAAAAAATAGTTCACAGCGCATTAGATGCTTTAGATCACTTGGCCGTGAACTCTTATTCGTAATAAATCTAAATAATGGTAGCATAACGAGCACGGATTGACAATCATCACACCACGTCAATATCGTAAGCGCCGTAATTCGGATGCCCTTGCTAAATACTAAGGGCCAGGCAAGCCTGGCCCTTGCAATATTCCCCTAATGTTATACCGCAACACGAAAATCTCGTTATGCGCTCCGCTAAGTACAGAGCCGAGACGCCGTGTTTCGGATTAATGCCCGTTTGAGCGGCCTCTCCCGATCTGCGACAGGAACTCGATATTCGACTTTTGCTCACGCATTTTGTCGATTAACAGCTCGATTGCCGCACCCGGGTCGAGCGCCTGCAGTACGCGCCTGAGCTTCCAAATGAGCTGTGCCTCATCCCCTGGTAAAATGAGCTCTTCTTTACGCGTACCGGACTTGTCGATGTCGATCGCCGGGAAGATACGTTTGTCGGCAAGTTTTCGATCGAGATGCAGCTCCATGTTGCCGGTACCTTTGAATTCCTCAAAAATAACATCGTCCATACGGCTTCCCGTATCGACCAGCGCCGTAGCAAGAATTGTCAGGCTTCCGCCAAACTCGATGTTTCTTGCAGCACCAAAGAAACGTTTCGGCGGGAAGAGCGCGGTCGAGTCGACACCACCCGAGAGAATCCTACCCGATGCCGGCGTCGTCAAGTTGTACGCGCGGGCGAGCCTGGTAATTGAGTCGAGCATAATAACGACATCTTGGCCGTGCTCGACCAGACGTTTCGCACGCTCTAAAACGAGTTCGGCAACAGCAACGTGGTTGTCCGCGGGCTGGTCGAACGTTGAGCTTACTACTTCACCCTGGATGGATCGCTCCATATCGGTAACCTCTTCGGGTCGCTCGTCAACGAGCAGCGCCATCATGTGTACTTCAGGGTTATTGGTTGTAATCGCGTTTGCAATCGTCTTTAGAATCGTTGTTTTACCTGCTTTTGGCGGGGAAACAATCAAGCCTCTCTGCCCTTTTCCAATCGGGGCTACCAGGTCGATGATGCGGGACGTAATATCCTGCGGACGATTCTCAAGGCGAAGGCGTTGGTCTGGATAGACCGGGGTGAGCGTTTCGAACGTCGGTCTCTGGCGCGCTTTTTCCGGGTCGGCGCCGTTGACACCTTCGATCCGAAGGAGCGCGTTGTACTTCTCGGTGTCCTTCGGCGGGCGCACCTGGCCGGCAACCTCGTCGCCCCGGCGCAAATTAAAGCGCCTGATCTGCGAGAGTGAGACATAAATATCGCCTTCGCTCGGCAGATATCCTTGCGTACGTAAGAAGCCATATCCGTCAGCCAAGGTATCAAGAATTCCCTGCTTGATGATAAGCTGCTCTTCGCGCTCACGCACTTCAACGCGCGTTTCGCGATAGCGCTCATGGCGTTCCTCGCGTCGCTCTTCGCCTGCGGGGCGCTCCTTCACCGGCGCCGCGGGGCGCTCGGCAGTCGCGACTGCCGTCTGTGCTTGCTCGCGGGCCCCGTCAGCACCCGTCTGTGCTTGCATTATTGCATCGATTAGCTCTTTCTTACGTAAAGTGGAAGCGCCGCCAATGCCCAATTCAGACGCGATGGGTCTCAGGTCAGTCAATGTTTTCGATTCGAGTTGTGATTTGTCCACTTTTTCACCTTCTTTGCTAAATAAATAATCCGTTTCCATATAATGTTGGGTATTGGGCGGTTGCTATCTTGTTGATGAACATGTCTCCTGAAGCTTTTTCCAATCCTCAAGGAATCTATCGACCCCTGTATCGGTGAGCGGGTGTTTTACCATTTGCTTCAATATGTTATACGGAACTGTTGCAATATGTGCGCCAACCTGAGCGGATTGGGTTACATGGAGAGGATGCCTGATACTGGCTGATATGATCTCAGTCTCAATATCATAAATATCGTAGATTGACACGATTTTGTCAAGCTCCTCTATCCCGTCATGGCCTATGTCGTCAAGCCTGCCTACAAAAGGACTCACAAATGCCGCGCCGACTTGTGCGGCAAGCATTGCTTGGTTGGCTGAAAATACGAGCGTCATATTGACTTTGATGCCTTCCGAGCTTAGAACTTTTGTTGCAGCTAAACCTTCTTCTATCATCGGTATCTTTACAACAACATTTGATGCTATTTTTGCAAGTTCGCGACCTTCCTGGATAATGCCGTCGCGCGTGAGGCTGATTGCCTCGGCGCTTATCGGGCCATCAACAATTGCACAAATTTCGGCGATCGCTGCCTTAAAATCTTTGAAATCCTTGCCCTCCTTTGAGCAGAGCGATGGATTTGTGGTAACGCCGCTGATAACACCGAGCGAATTCATTTCACGTATATGCTCGATATTGGCGCTATCAATAAATAACTTCATGTATTCCCCCTATTTGAAAGTAAAGTATTGGTTATGCGCATTGGCTGTGTATTTTATGTGAAAGCTATATGGCGTTGCTACCGCTAGCTCGTGCGTTCTATTCTACTAAGTCAATATCCTTGCGCTCGGCGCATGAGACGGGTTCAACAGGATCACTGCCCTCCGGCCCCAGGACCTGATCAAGCACTTCTTCAAGTGCCGAGGTAATCGTTGTATCCAGGTTATGGCTGGAAATTAGCGCGACGTCGCGATCGCGCGCCATCTCACTTATATATTCACCGATTGTGCGAATCCAATCAAAATTTTCGCGGTAGCGTTCGAACGGCCGCACGCCTTCGGTTTGCAACTCACGAATGTAAAAGTGGCTGCGGTGTAGGTCTTCATCTTCTACTGTTATTATCATCGGCACAACAAACGCTTTTTCACACATAGTACTGTTAATAAATCCGGGAACTATGTGAACGCCTTCGATAACAACGTTTAAACCCTCGGTGATGGAACGGTCGATGACCGCACGAACACCAACAGCAACGGTTTTAACCTGCTCCAAAAAACCTGCAATGAGCGGGTCGTTATCGGTTTTATGCCGTATCGCCTTCCATGCCAGAAAGGATGATTCATGCAGCGTCGGCACGAGTTCTTGCGAAAGCACCGCTCGCATGACCTCACGAAGCGCATCGGTTGGGACAACATGTGTGATACCGAGACGGTGCGCAATGGTAGTTGCGACCGTTGATTTTCCAACACCCGTGGTGCCGCCGATTAAAACGATAATCGGCCTGTCAACGCTTCGAAGTGCCTGCCAGCGCCGATACTTGTTCGCGTAGTCTTTCCCTTCTTCGGCGAGGAGCATGGTATAGGTAAGCTCTCTGAGCTCGTCCATCTTTACGGACAACCTGCTGTTTTCAACCAACTGCTGCTGGACGAGCCGCGCGATCCGGTACGCCTTGGTCGGCGGCAGCCCTGTTGCCATAATCGAGGTCGCCGTCAAGCCCTTTGAGTACGGCAGCCCATGTTTATCATCACTGATGATGATTTGCCGCGAACGGTTTTCTCCATCTAAGTTCACGTTGTCCTCCGCTCTGAAAACTTCGCCCTAGCATCTTGAGCGATCCAGGTTACAAGCTCTTCCAGCTCGCCGTCGCCGCCGATAGTCACCGGTAAATTGTCCATATATATCACATCAAGGCCGAGCTCTAAACCGATGCTCGTCACGACATCGACCGCAGCGGCCTTAAGTTCGGTTAACAAAACGGTAAACGAGCCTTCCGCGGCTTCAATTTCTTCACGCAATGCTTTCTTGTTTGAAAGATTACTGCTGGTGGCAACGACGTGCGCACCATACACCTTTTCGAGGTGCCCCGCTATCTTGCCCTTCATCGAAGTCGGTGCGGTCGTTGCTAAAAACACCTTCTTGCCCTCGATCGGCTGAAGCGGTTTCGGGCGAAACACCGTATGCACTATTTTTATGCCGGGCTTGATCTCACGCAGCGCCTTGTCGATCTGCTCGATTTTAGCTTTGTCTGCCAGCGGCGGCTCGCACATCGAAAGCACAACCATCTCGGATAAGAGCGCCCGGTAGGTGCCGAAATAGCCCGAGATATAGTCCAGGGGCTGGCTTGCATCCACAATCAGCACATAACTATCCGCTTTAACCGGCGGTAACGCGGAGCCCGACCCCTCGAGCACCACGAAATCGATATCAAGCTCGTTTGCGAGGCGCGCACCCGCCGCAACGTTGGAGACAAACGGCTGTCCGGCCAAACCACCGCCGCAGCGCCTGCAACCGATTGCAGTTATCCGGCTGGTAAGCGCGTCTTCCAGGTAATCCGATGCCGCATGCTTGCCGGAGCGCGCAAGGTTCAGCAGATACTCCGGCGTAAGCTCGATCTCGGCGCCCGCTATCATCTCGGGCGCTTGCGGACCGCCACGGCCCATCGCAATAACACCCGGTTTATACTCTTGCTCGTCGAGGCAGCGGCAGATGTAACCCGCGATGGCCGTCTTGCCGACGCGCTTGCCGGTGCCGATTACACTCAACGACGGCTTCTCGAGCACTTCTTGTAACACCGGCGGGTAGAACCAAAAATCGGCCCCGATATACGGTATCCCTCTGGTGAGCACGTGGCTCGCATAAAAGAAACGCTGCGTGTACCCGATAACCGGCTCGTCACTTAAATCGACAACCATCTCGGGCGCATATGTATCGATCGCTTCGAGTATGGCGTCAAGCGGTTCATCGCATTTAATGACCGGGCATCCGACATCGAATTCACCCTTTTCGGAAAGCTTCTCAAGCCCGCCGATGAAGGCAGCGCCGGCCACATCATAGTTAAACTGCTTTTCAAGGACCTCTATCGCAGACCGGATTACCGGGGGATAATGCTCGCCGTCGATAAGTATGACAACCCGGGTTATAGCAGGCCACCCCCAGCTAGGATATCGTCTTCGACTGTCTCCCACTTACTGAATTTATGCTCGCCGCGTGAAAACTCGGCGATTAACTCTTTTGAGCCGTACGGATATTTTCTGTAAACCTGCACGTGATCTTGCCCCTCGATTTGAATAATATTGTAGCAGGGCTTTGTATGGCCCCTGAGGCGCAGCGTGCACGCCGTCCCCGCGTTGATGACGACCAGATTCTCCAGACGCCAGACATATGGAACATGTTTATGCCCACACAGAACCAGATCGACACCACAATTAATGAGTACTTCAAGAAGGTCGCCGGCGTCATGGACCATACTGCGCTCGCGCCCCGTTCCCGGGACCGGCAGCAGATGATGATGCAGCGCAAAAATCTTGTATTTGCCGTCACCCTTGAAGAGTTCTTCAAGCCACGAATAGCGTTCCCTGCCGATGCGCCCGTTATCCAAGTCGGGTTCGCTTGAATCGGTTCCCACAACGGTAAAGCGATCAAACGACAAGACGCTATTTCGTTGCCCAAACAGCTCTTCAAAGTGCACGTAGCCGACGTTTCGCGAATCGTGATTGCCCGGCATAAACAGGCGCCGTTCACACTCCAACATGGTCAAGAACGTCTGCGCGGTCGTATATTCCTGCCGGAACCCCTCGTTGGTTAAATCGCCGGTGCAGATCACCGCATCCGGTTTGAGCTCGTTGAGCTCTTCAATCGTGCGACTCATTAAGTTCGGGATGAAGTATTGTGAGCCAACGTGTAGGTCCGAGATGTGAGCAATCGTCGTTACGGCACTTTCGGCCATAAAATTCACCTTCTAGTTCAAACAACCGTTAGATCTTTAGCTCCGCACTCACGCCCCGCGTATGCTTTTGATATACCCGCGATGCTACGTTTCAACGAGGGATTATTTTTTGTGAAGATAAGAGAATTCTCTCATAAACCCAACAAATTATGTAGCCTGAGGCAGGAAGTATATTTTGCTGTCTCTATTGTATACAATATGAGCGCCTGGTCAATAGGCTTAGCTGGCAGTTACACCCACGAGATCAAACTCGGCGGGTTTAACGGTGTAATCCCACTGCTTCTCTTTAATTATCCCTTCAACCAGTTCGCTAAACCGCGACTGGTTGGTTTTCTCAACGATGCAGATCAAGCTCGGCCCCGCCCCACTGAGCGCGATTCCCACATTGGGGACGGATTGCACTTCCCGGATAACGTCGAGCAAACCCGGAATCAGCGGCGCCCGGTATGGCTGGTGTAGCCGGTCGACCATGGCGTCGTGCAATAAATCCGCCCGCCCTTCGAGTATTACCGAAGCTAGTAAACTTGACCTGGCGATATTAAATACGGCATCGGTCATCGAAACTTCGGTTGGTAGAACGCCCCTCGCCTTTTTGGTCTCAAGTGTGCTGTTCGGGATGAGAATCACCGGCGTAAGGCTATCAGACGGCTTGTATGATACCGCCTTAAAACCCGATTGGGTCGGATAACAAATGGTAAAACCGCCGTAAATCGCCGGGCCCACGTTATCGGGATGCCCTTCGATCTCGCTAGCCAACGCAAAAATCTCGTCTTTGGTAAGCCTGGCGCCCGCCAATACGTTTGCCGCCGCGAGCCCACCGACGATTGCCGTCGAGCTGCTGCCCAGACCCCGGCCCATCGGAACGTCGTTTTCAATCGTGAGTTTTAAGCCTAGCGACGTGTATCCTACCTCGTCGAGCAGGCGTTTTGCCGCGCGGTATGCCAGGTTGCGCTCGTTTAACGGAAGACGCACCTCGCCCTCGGGAAGAACGTTGACCTCGAGGCCGCTGCCGGTTTCCTCGAGCGTGAATATATTATAGAGGTTAAGGGCAAGCCCCAGGGCATCAAAGCCCGGCCCAAGATTCGCCGTCGTTGCCGGCACTATCGCTTTTGCCATTTTAACCTCCCCTTATAGCTAAGATAAAAATTGAAATTGTTCTTAGCGCTAGCTTTTGCGAATAACCCCCGCTCAATACTTAAGCACGGTTTATTCAAAAATAACTTTTGCGACTGCGTCTGTGGTGGCTTCGCACTCGATTAGCGTGCCGCCGGTTTTGATTGCAGTATCCGGGTCCTTCAAGCCGTGACCCGTGAGCACACAGACTACGCGCACGCCGCTGGGTACGCGACCTGCCGCGATCATCTTACGCAAGCCCGCAACCGACGCCGCCGATGCGGGTTCGCAAAAGACGCCCTCCGTCGCCGCTAAGAGCTTGTATGATTCGAGGATCTCCTCGTCGGTTACGATATCGATAAAACCGCCGGACTCCGTCGCCGCATTTTCCGCTTCTTCCCAGCGCGCCGGGTTGCCGATACGGATTGCGGTCGCGATGGTCTCCGGGTTTTCAACCGGATGGCCGAGCACGATCGGGGCGGCTCCCGCCGCTTGGAAACCGATCATCTTCGGCAGTGAATCTATCTTGCCGGCGGCCTTGTAATCTTTAAAACCGCGCCAGTACGACGTGATGTTACCGGCGTTCCCAACAGGAATCGCCAGGTAATCGGGCGCCTGCCCGAGCGTATTGCAAATCTCGAACGAGCTGGTCTTCTGCCCTTCGATTCTAAACGGGTTAAGCGAATTAACCAGTGTAATCGGATGCGCATCGGAGAGTTCGCGAACGATTCTAAACGCCGCGTCAAAGTTACCCTTAACCGAGACGACAACCGCGCCGTGCATGAGTGCCTGCGACAGCTTACCGAGCGCGATTTTGCCCTCGGGGATAAGCACCACGCAGCGGATACCGGCACGCGACGAGTACGCCGCAGCCGATGCACTGGTGTTGCCGGTCGAGGCACAGATAACCGCTTTGGAGTCGGCTTCGAGCGCTTTACTGATCGCCATCGTCATGCCGCGGTCTTTAAACGACCCGGTCGGGTTCAAGCCCTCGTATTTAAAATATAGGTCAATCCCTAGCGCTTTGCCGATTGAAACCGATGGGATTAGCGGCGTGTTGCCCTCTAGAAGCGTGCAAACCGGCGTCGCTTCCGTCACCGGTAGAAACTCAGCGAATTCCCTGATCAATCCTTGCCATGCCATAGAAATTAACCTTCCACTCGTAAAATATTTCCGATGCTTGCGACCACGTCGAGCTTCTTTATCTCCTCGATCGCGTTGCGCATATTCTGCTCTTTTACCTGGTACATGCCGAAAACAAGCTCTGCATAGCCGTCATAGGTGTTCTCTTGAATCGCGCTTTCGATGTTGACCTCGTTATTGCCGAATGCCTGTGCGACTTTGGCAAACACGCCGGGCTTATCCAGCGCACCGAGGCGCATATAGTAGCGCGATGTAATTTCTTCAATCGGTTTAATCGGTTTGTGCTCATAGCAAGTACACGCCATACTGCCGACCTTATGCAAACGCATACCGAGCGCAATTTCAAATACATCGCCGACCACCGCGCTTGCCGCAGGCAGGCTACCGGCGCCCGGACCGTAAAACATTACTTCGCCCACCGCGTCGCCCTCTACAAAGATGGCGTTCATCACACCGGAGACGTTGGCGAGCGGGTGCTTCAACGAAATCATCGCCGGATGCACGCGCACCTCGATCATCCCGTCTTCGTCTTCTTTAGCGATTGCGAGTAGCTTAATTGTGTAGCCCAACGTCTTTGCGTACGCGATATCTTCTTTTGTCACCTTCATGATGCCCTCTTTATAGACATCATCGATGGTAACTCTGCTGTTAAACGCGATCGATGCGAGAATAGCGATTTTTGCGGCGGCGTCGTGCCCTTCCACATCGGCCGTCGGGTCGGCTTCGGCAAACCCTTTGGCTTGAGCCTCTTTGAGTGCATCCTCAAGCGACATGTCCTCTTCGGTCATTTTGGTGAGAATGTAGTTGGTCGTGCCGTTTACGATACCCATCACGCGGGTGATCTTGTTCGCGGCCAGGCTGTGCTTCATCGGGGTGATAATCGGGATTCCGCCGCCAACGCTCGCCTCGAAATACAAATCGACGCCCTGCGCTTCGGCCAGCTCCAACAGCTCGCCGCCGTACGTCGCCATAACCGCTTTATTGGCGGTGACCACGTGCTTTTTAGCCTCGAGCGCCGCTTTGATAAACGTGTGCGCGGGTTCTAGCCCGCCGATTACCTCGACGACGACATCAATATCCGGGTTGTTGATTACTTCATAAACGTCGGTGGTGACCAGCTCGTCCGGTACTTCGCCTTTGAGCCGTTCCGGGTACTTCTCTGCTACTTTGATGACTTCGATAGGAATCCCCGACGTACGCATCAGTTTAGTCGCCTTAGCCGTCAGGATGTGGAACACGCCTGAGCCTACCGTTCCGTACCCAAGAAGCCCAACACCAACCTTCTGTTTCATTGTAGTATCAACCGCCTTTATATATACACTAATAATTACTCGATACTTTCGTCGAGACGAACCAGGTCTTCAAACGTCTCGCGCCTGATAATGACCTTGGCTTCCCCGTTGTTTACCAGCACAACCGCCGGCCGGGGTTGGCCGTTATAATTATTGGCCATCACGTAGCCGTATGCTCCGGTTGCCGGTGTACACAGCAGGTCGCCGGTTTTCGGGTGCGGCAGCGTGACATCCTTTATCAGGATGTCGCCGGATTCGCAATGCTTACCCGCGACGGTAACTACGGTATCCGGTATATCCCCCGCCCTATTTACAAGAAGCGCCTCATAGACCGCGTCATAGAGCATTGGGCGCAAATTATCCGACATACCGCCGTTTACCGATACGTACGTGCGGATATTCGGAATTTCTTTTATCGTTCCCACGGTATAGACAGTAACTCCGGCGTTAGCCACAATCGCCCTACCGGGTTCAATCATAATCTTCGGCATCGGCAGGCCGAGCCTTTTCGCTTCGGCTGTAACACCGTCAACAATTACATCGGCATATTCTTCAACAGTTGAAGGCTCGTCGGCCACCCGGTATTTGATACCGAGCCCGCCGCCCGTGTTAAGTTCATTTATCGTGAGGCCGGTCTCATCTTTGATCTGCTTAACAAAAGCCATGATGATTTCGATTGCCTTAGAATACGAGCCAAGCTCGAAAATCTGCGAGCCGATATGCGCGTGGATGCCTTTAAGCTCGACATGCTCGAGATCAATCGCTTTTTTCGCCGCGCTCAGCGCCAAGCCGTCCTGCAAACCAAATCCGAACTTGCTGTCGACCTGACCTGTCTGTATGTAGCTATGCGTCTGCGGTTTAATGCCGGGCGTTATGCGTAAGAGCACCGGTTGCACCGCGTTTTTCTCACCGGCAATTCTATCTAAAAGTTCAAGCTCATCAAAGCTGTCGACGACGATATGGCCGACGCCGTTGTCGATTGCGAGTGCAATTTCATCCGGCTCTTTATTGTTGCCGTGCATATATACCCTATCCATTGGAAAACCGGCTTTTACGGCTTTATACAGCTCACCGCCGGCCGCGACATCAAGCCCGAGGCCTTCTTGTTTAGCGATCTGGCCCATCGCGATGCAGGAAAACGCCTTGCTCGCGTAGATGACTTCAACATTGGCATTTTTCACGCCGAACGCGCCCGTGAAGCTTTTACATTGGCTTCTGATCGTTTGCTCATCGACAATAAAAAGCGGCGTGCCGTATTGTTTTGCGAGCTCAACGGTATCGCATCCGCCTATTTCAAGGTGACCTTTTGTATTTATCGAAGCCGTAATCGGTAAAACCAATGAAACCTCCCTTGCAGAAACTGGTGGAGCCACAAGAACCTCCCAATGCGATGGATATCATGCAAAAAGGGCAACCAGCGAGTCCTCGGTTGCCAATATACGTAAGTTTACCATATGAAATGTAAATAGGTCAAAGCTGGTGGGCACGGGGATAAAACAAATCTGGTACGTTCTAAAGGAGAGGCAGAGGCCATAACCTCTCATGTTAATATGGCTCTTCAAGCAATCGCCAAAACTATGTTGTATATACGACTACCGCTCAGCGGAAGCGGCAATGATCTCTCTAGCATGCTCGCTCATATTCGGGAAAAGGTCTCTCGGCACTTTTTCTCTACCTAAAGCTGCGGCAACAATGTACCGCGCACAACCTATGTTATCTCCTTTGCAGTATACCTGTTTGAAAATATATGCGGCCGAAGGCATAACATCCATCTGGTCGTGAAAAAATATACATTTCTCGATGAATTCACATCCCGCCATTACATACGCTCCTAAAGTGAGTGGCTGATTATTTCCTAATATCGACAATTCAAGCAAGAACTTTATGTAAATAAAGCCCATTATAAAAAATGTCTGCCTCTTCAAAAATTTCACACCTAGGGACCGCTAAAAATATGCCAGTATGCTTAATATATACGCAATTATTCCGATAGTTATACTAACGCTCAAAACTGTGCATCTTCATTTAACAAGGAGAAGTTCTATGGCCAACACGATGAATAGCGATAGCTTTCCAAAGCCGGAATTAACTAGAACATTATTGTATGAATTTGCGGAAATGATAGATGCGACATTGCTTCCACAAGTGTCGATATCGAGCGTTGGCTTGAAGCTCGCGTTGCAAACTAAACCGCATATGGCCGAGGTCTTAGGAGAACTGGGCACACCTATAACCGCAGAAACGTTTGCCAAAGCTATCGTAAAAGTCATGGCTATTGATTTTGGTATAAGCATAATTGATAAAGTAGTATCAGATACCCACATTCAGCTTACCGTCACTAAATGCCCGTTCGTCGAACCCCGCTCCTACATGATGTGCCAAGCAATCGAGAGCGTGCTTGGCGGCTTTTCAGTTATGCTCTTCGGTTATGGTAAGGTTGCACCGAGCATCCATTGTGATCAATTAAATGAGCCGTGTTCGCTTCATCTCTTTTTGCGGGATACTGATGAGGCTCGCAACTATCGAGGTATAACATATTCAAAAGACTCCATAGCCCTCCTCCGAAGCGAATCAGAGAACTCCGAAAGCGAACTGGCAGAAGAGCAACGTCAGGCTCGACGCAAACTAATTTTAGGACTGTTCGGTTACCTAGCACTCGTTTTGCGAGATAATCCAGATGATGTACAATTGTCTCGAAGTTTCGTAGCAAGCCTCTCTACTATTCCAGGCATTACAGCGGCAGCACTATATATTAGGGATGCAAAAGGGGATAATTGCTCGCTTGCAGCGCAATACGGCTTTCCCAGAAGCATTATACCATTAGCTAAAGGAATTGATGCGACAGCTTGTACAGACCTTAATCTAGAAGCTGCGGTAGCTATTAATAAATCCGATACCGAGTGGGCGAAGGCTCTTAGGCGCCATTCGATTCGCGCACTTACTACGGTGAAGCTTGACGCTAAAGATCGTGTTATGGGGATTTTGGATATAGGCTGGAGCACACCGACCGCTATAACTCCAGAGGTGAGTGAGGCTTTACGTGCGGTTTGTATCTTACTTGCTAACGCTATTGACAGAACCCGCGTATACAATGATCTTGAAAAAGTACATTTAGGTACAGTTAACCTTCTCTGCGACCTCGTAGGCATAGTCGATGAATATGTGAAAGGCCATGCTATACGCGTAGCAACCATCGCGCAGGCTATAGCACGTCAAATGGGATTACCCGAAGACCAAGTTGAGCTGATTTACGAAGCTAGCTTAGCTCACGATATTGGTAAGGTAAGTATTCCACCGGATATCTTAACAAAAACTGAAGCCCTGACCCCGGAAGAATTTAAGATTATCAAAACTCATCCTGGAGTTGCGGCAGAGCTGCTAGCGCCATCCCCCGCCCTCAGAAAGCTTGTGCCAACCATTTTATGTCACCATGAGCGACTTGATGGATCGGGCTACCCAGAAGGTGTGACTGGCGATAATATTCCTCTTACGGCACGCATTCTTGCAGTTGCAGATAGCTATGATGCAATGACATGCAAACGAGCATATCGCGATGCAATGTCATCGGATGAGGCAATTGCCGAGCTACAAAAACACTCCGGCACGAAATATGATGAGACAGCGGTTGAAACGTTGATATTTGCGCTCAACTACCTGGACCTAGGAAATCTTGAGTCTAATCTTCTTGGTAGCCATGCTCAAGGCTAGCACCGACACGAGATTTGATAAGACCGTGGCCGATACTGGCCAGGGACCCCAGCGCAAGTGAATCAAACCCCAGGCCAAATGCCCCTGTTTCTTTACACCCTTTTCCCGCCCCTCCCATTCACCATGCTCCAAAAACTGGTATAATATATTATTTGTGAAGTTCAACGTCATGGCAAAGCCACCGCAAAATCAATTAACATGTCATGACTATATCAATTTTTCAATATTCAATATATTTTCAAAGGGTGCGAGCATGATTAAGGAAAAACTAACACAATTGGTAACCGAAGCCCTTGAACGGGCGCAACGAACTGGAAGATTGCCGATAGACGAGCTTCCTCCGGTCGTCCTCGAGCACCCTCGGGAGAAAGCCCACGGCGATTGGGCGACCAACGCGGCGATGATGCTGGCCAAACCTGCTAAAATGGCGCCGCGCGCTATCGCCGACATCATCGTTGAATCGCTTGGGGATACCAGCCGCTACTTTGAAAAAATCGAAATTGCGGGCCCCGGTTTTATTAACTTCTATCTAAGCAACGAATGGCTCTACGACGTGCTCCGGCAAATCTTTGACGAGGGCGAAAAGTTCGGTTACTCAGACCGCGGCGCCGGGCAGCGCGTCCAGGTGGAATTCGTCAGCGCCAACCCCGTCGGACCGATGCATATCGGGCACGGCCGGTGGGCGGCGGTCGGCGACACCCTCTCCAACGTGCTTGCCGCCAACGGCTATGAGGTCGAGCGCGAATTCTACGTCAATGATTACGGCAACCAGATGAACATCTTTGCGAAATCGGTTGCCGTGCGATACGCCGAGCTTCTAGGGCAAGACATCCCCTTCCCCGAAGACGGATACCATGGCGAGTATATTAAAGACATCGCCCGCGAGATCATCGTGGACGAAGACGACTCATACCTGGGGATGGCCGAAGCCGAACGCGAAGCAATTTTTAAAGATCGCGCATACAAGCAGGTGCTCGAACACCTTAAGGTTACGCTCGAAGCCATGGGTGTACACTTTGACACCTGGTTCAGCGAGCGCACGCTTCACGAATCGTATGCGGTCGAAATAGCTATTGCCGAGCTTCGCGAGCGCGGCTACGTCTACGATCATGAAGGCGCAGTATGGTTCAAGGCCACGGAATTTGGCGAAGAAAAAGACCGTGTTCTCATCCGGGCCAACGGCGAGCCCACTTATTTTGCCGCCGACATAGCGTATCACCGCAACAAGCTCGAGCGCGGTTTTAACACGCTCATTAACATCTGGGGCGCCGACCATCACGGCTATATCGGTCGTATGAAGGCTGCAATACAGGCACTTGGATACCCGTCGGATGCACTTGAAATTATCATCGGACAGCTTGTAAACTTGCTAAGGGGTGGTGAGCCTGTGCGCATGTCAAAACGCACCGGAGAGATGGTTACGCTAGACGAGCTGCTCGAAGAAGTCGGCCGCGATGCGGTGCGTTACTTCTTCCTGATGAGAAGCACGGATAGCGCGGTCGATTTCGATATCGATCTTGCAAAACAGCAATCGAACGACAACCCGGTATACTACGTCCAGTACGCGCACGCCAGGATTTCAAGTATCGTACGGTTTGCGGAGGCCGAGGGGGTCAATCTCTCGGGAAGAATAAATTGCGGTGTTCTCGCAACCGAGCCGGAGCTTGATCTTATCCGCAAGCTGGCTGAGTGGCCCGAAATTTTGGAGCGCGCAGCACGTCAACGTGCGCCGCACCCGTTGACGGCATACGCGCAAGAGCTCGCATCGACGTTTCATTACTTCTATACGAAGTGTCGTGTGGTCAGCGAAGATCAAGAGCTTTCAACCGCCAGGATGGCGTTGTGCGAGGCCACCACAACCGTGTTGAGGAGCGTTCTTTCGATACTCGGAGTTGACGCGCCAGAGAGAATGTAGCAGGGCAGTTGCACGGTACCCCTCCCTGGCACCCCTCCCCGGCATACACCTTTTGGGTGAGTTGACTTTCTATGGAGATAAAGTAAGGTTGAGATAATACTCAGCTTGTTTACTACATTATATTATAGTATAACTGCAAGCGTTTTAATTCCTTGACAGCGGAATATGTACCCAATCTCGACTAACCAATCATGCATATTTTTTCCTTAGCAATATACATACTGACAGCCGGGCAATACTAGGAGGTAACAAATGACGAAGAAAACAACACGGGTCAGGAAAAACAGAGTAGGCGTCGGCTCTGGCCTTGGTGAGCTTGAAGCCGATATCATGAGCGTTGTGTGGAATATCGGAAGCGCATCGGTAAAAGACGTTTTCGAAGAGCTGTATCCGGATAAGAGGCTTGCCTACACAACGATTATGACGGTTATGAGTCGCCTCGCAAACAAAGGTGTCCTCAAACAAGACCGGAGCGGGACCGCTTATCTCTACACGCCTAATGTTAGCCAGGACGATATGGCCCAAGTTATGATTAACCAGGTAGTCGACAAAGTCCTTGGCGGCAATCCAGTGCCCGCGCTGATGTTCTTGCTTAAGAAAACAACCCTGACCGACGTGGAAATTGACAGATTTTTGGAATCGCTTGAGCAGACAAATGGCGAGCTGGTAAATAGCTAGTCAGCTAAGATCAGAAACACATATTCTGCAATTCATAATTAAATAAAAAAATGCTGCGCTTTAACGGTGCAGCATTTTTTATTTCTTCTAAAAGCGCGCCCTTATTATTTAATAATGATAGGGCTCGCCTTTAATAATCTTAAACGAGCGATACACCTGCTCGAGGAGGATAAAGCGGGCGATCTGGTGGGTAAATGTCATTCTTGAAAACGACAAGCGGAAATCGGCCGCATTGAGCACCGATTCGTCGAGCCCAAGCGCGCCCCCGATCACAAATGTAACGGTACTCTTCCCTGCAACCATCAACGACTCTAATTTTTCTGCGAGTTCTTCGGAGGTGGCTTCATGCCCCTGTATATCGAGCGCAATAACGTAACGCGAGTCTGAGGGGCTTATGTATTTTGCGAGCTTTCGCGCTTCGCGGGCTTTTACCTCCGCCGGCATTCGCTGGCTGATGTCTTCATCGGCAATCTCGATTACCTTAAGCTTGGCATAGCGTGAGAGACGTTTCAGGTAGTCGTCGATACCTTTTCGCAGATACTCTTCTTTTATTTTTCCAACAGCGACAATCTCGATGTTCAAATGCCGGTCACCTAACGCGGCGGTTTCTCGGCAAGAACAAGCTTGGCCATCTCACGCTTACCGTTTCGGATATATATAAGCGTGAGAGTGTCGCCCACTTTTTTCTGCCGGATCTCGGCTATGAGGTCATCCATGCTGTCGATCGGAGAGGCGTCGACGGATAAGATGATATCCTTGGCTTTCAGGCCGGCCTTGGCCGCCGGCCCGCCTTTAACAATCTCAATTACGTAAGCACCCTGCTGGACGCCTACCTTTTTATCCTGCACATAGCCCTGGTCGACGTTTTGCCCGACTATGCCGATATACGGATGGCTCGCTTTTCCCAGCTTGATAAGCTGGCGCGCCACGCTCACCGCGGTTTCGACCGGAATCGCGAAACCGACTCCTTCGGTAACACCGCTGCTTGACACGATAAGCGTATTGATGCCGATAACGCGGCCTTGCGCGTCGCCGAGAGCACCGCCGCTGTTGCCGGGATTAATCGGGGCGTCTGTTTGTATCAGATTGGTATAGGTCGTCACATCGTTTGACGTCTCTTCCGGCACGGTCACCGTACGGTTCAGCGCGCTGATAATACCCGACGTCACGGTTTTTTCAAAGCCGAACGGGCTGCCGATGGCAACCGCAATTTCGCCTACCTGCAGGTGTTTTGTCGAGCCGAACTCAGCTGCCGGCAGGTTGGTCTTGTCAACCTTCAGAACGGCAAGGTCAACTTCTTTATCCGCGGCGACCAGCTTGCCTTTAACTTCTTCTGTTCCTATAGTAACGTAGATATTCTTAGCATCGGAAACGACGTGATTGTTGGTGATGATATAGCCGTCTTTGCTAAAGATAACGCCCGTACCGGCGCCGCTTACCACATCGGGATGGAACTTATCATGCATGTTCTGTCCCACACGAATATTGACCACCGACGGTGTCATCTTCTTAGCTACAGCGGTGACCGGGCTGACCGCATCTTTATTCACTTTAATGATTTCTTTGGCGCTGATGGCCGGCTGACCGCTAAATATGCTGCTCGGTGAGCTGCCATACATCAACGGGACGAGCATCGTCGCAATAATACCGCCGAGAATCGCGCTCGCGAGCGCGACGGTGGCGATCATTGCACCAAGGGAGTACCCGCGCCTGGTTCTATATTCCACGTGCTAATCCTTTCGTTAAACGTACAAACCGGTACATGGATAGAAAGCTGTTTTCGTGAGTGTCATATACTAGATTTTTCCTAACTATCTTATAAAACAAACACTAGGAGGTCAAAAAAGTGGCAGTTGCGGGAACTTTTGTGGCTGCACACTGTTAATTTTGCGATTGCAGTACGGTATGCCCTTACTATACCTTTGCTTCTCTGCGTTTCAGGTGCAGCTCGATTTTGCGTTTGACTCTCTGCAGCGCGTTATCTATTGACTTAACATGGCGATTAAGGTCGTTTGCGATTTCTTGGTAAGAGCGCCCGTCGATATAGAGTTTGAGAACCTGCGCTTCGAGGTCGCTCAAAATCTCACCAAAACTCGTCGTGATGCTTTGCATCTCTTCCCCGCTGATAACCAGGTCAATCGGATCTGCAATCTCCACACCGGAGAGCAAATCCATGAGCATACGGTCCGACTCGTCTTCAAAATATACCGGGCGGTTGAGCGAGACGTATGAGTTGAGCGGCAGGTGTTTTTGCCTGGTTGCGGTTTTTATCGCCGTAATGATTTGTCGCGTGATGCAAAGCTCGGCAAAGGCTCTAAATGACGCCTGCCTGTCGTCCTGATAATCGCGGATTGCTTTATACAGGCCGATCATACCCTCCTGGACGAGATCGTCCCAATCGGCGCCGATAAGGAAGTATGCCCGCGCTTTCAGACGCACAAAGTTTTTATACTTATCGAGGAGGAATTCGAGCGCAACGTCGTTACCCTGCCTAGCGGCAATTACAAGTTCAGAATCTGTTAAGCTATGGAGAGCGATGCCTGGGAAATAGCGCGTTTGATGTGCTTCGACGTACAACTGTAACGCTCCTCCGGTTTAGAGTCTAGGTTGGCGTACACCGTCCGCCCTCCTGCTGTATTGGGCGAGCCGCTAAAGGCCAATAGATGACTACTTACCGAATTATAGGCATACCGCTAAGAGCCGTCAAGGACTAAAACACCATTTGAGGGCATAAATTTAAGGCAATCTCCTACTATTAAGCTACAGTAGAGCTTGAGATTGCGCTTGCGATACTCTATACCAATACTTGGCCTATTTTGCTTCGTGTTCGCACTTCGCCAGTTTACTTCATGCCAATCATGCGTTCAAGGGCGGTTCTGATGGCGTTATCGAGCCGCTCTTCGAGGCGGAACCTACCGGGCTTTTTCGATGTGACTGCGAGTTCTTTTTCCGTGGTTTCAAAATCATTGGTGAGCTCGCGAGCGCTTTTTCTGAGTACACCCGGTCGAAAAACAACCTTTTGCTGCATGTAGTCGGATGTTGCAACAACGATATCGCCTTCGAAATTACTCTGAAACACAAATCGCTCGATCATCTGGTCTGCGGTCTCGCCCGCTCTGGTAAACCACACGTCGACACCTAGAATATCTGCATGGTTACGGCTCGACGCGTTGGTCTTGGCAGCATCGAATACCAGCATAATCTCGTAGTCGGATGCGGTTTTCAGCGTAGCAAGGTCTTCGATTAGTTTAGCGCGGGCTGTTTCGAGGTCGCTTTCGCGCCATTTCCGATACCGGTCGGTTGCAAAAATGAGATTATAGCCGTCAACAACTAAAAGCCTCGGCATCGTGCCCTCTTATTCCATGCGCTGCCTGAGCGCCTCATACATTACAATCGCCCCGGCGACGCTGACGTTAAGAGAGGCAACCTCACCCTTCATCGGTATCGCGACAAGATAATCGCATTTCTCGGCTACGAGGCGCGAAATCCCTTTCCCTTCGCTGCCTAGAACGATTGCGATAGGCCGTTTAAAATCGGCATCAAAATAGTATTCGTTTGCCGTGTCGCTCGTTCCGACAATCCAAAACCCCATCTCTTTAAGGTCTTCGATGGTGTATACAAGGTTACTGACCTGAGCGATTTTCGTGTATGCCGTAGCACCGGCGGATGCCTTATGAACGGCTGCGGTAACCGGCGCGACGCGCTTCTTGGTCACGATAATACCCGCAACGCCGGCGGCATTTGCGGTTCTGATTAACGCACCGAAGTTTTGCGGATCGGTCACACCGTCAAGAAGAAGCAATACGGGGTTCCGGCCGATATCAAGCGAGTGCGCCAAATCGGCAAATGAGTAATACTGGTACCCTTCTACCTGGGCGATTACCCCTTGATGCACCCGGGACTGCGAGATTTCGTCGAGCCGGGCGCCATCAACCCTGTCTATGCGGATACCCTTCTTATTTGCCAGGGTTTCAATATCTTTAATAGCGCTGGATGGTTTAACGTTCTTAGCAATAAGGACTCTGGTGACTTGGCGTGAGCTTCGTAAAAGCTCGTATACAGGGCGCCGTCCCTCAACAGTATCCATTATTTTAGTTTCCACCGCGATCCGAGTGGAGTGTCTTCAATTTCAATCCCCATTCTAGTAAAGCTGTTTCGGATTTTATCCGAAGTCGCCCAGTCTTTATCTTTGCGTGCCTGGTTTCGTTTGATAAGAATCTCATCGAGAAGTTCGCTCTTCGACTTATTGTCCATCGGTGTACCGAGAACATCGGCGGCAAGATCGTAAATCGCAGCGGGAAGCTTCTCGGCGATATCGGCTGCTTCCGGCAGCTTTAGATCGAGCCCGACGGCCATTGCCAGTTCAAGAAGCATTTCATCGGCTTTGGCGAGCGTGTCTTTGGCGTGCAAGGTCACCTGGCCACCGTAACTCTCTATAAACGTATTTATCTCTTTAACCAAATCGAATAACGCAGCGAGTGCGGCTGCGCTGTTAAAATCATCGTCCATCGATTCGATGAACTTATCTTTTGCGTCCGTCGTAGCGGTCTCAAGGCGGCTGACTGTGTCAACCTTTTCCGGAAATACCGTTACCGTATGCGCATTCATAAAATGAGTAACGCTCCGGCGCGCGTTGATGAAACGCTCGTAAGCGGCAGTGGCTTCTTTGAGCTTCTCGGGGCCGAAATCTATCGGGCTCCGGTAGTGCGTGCCCAATGCGAGCAGCCGCAACATATTTGGATTATGTTCTTTAAGAAGATCCCGAACGAGGATTATGTTGCCGAGCGACTTGGCCATTTTTTCATCACCGATATTGACCATGCCACCGTGCAGCCAGTAGCGCACGAAATTTTTACCGGTATAGCCTTCGGTTTGCGCGAGCTCGTTCTCGTGGTGTGGGAAGATCAAATCGCGCCCGCCCCCGTGAATATCAAAATCGGTACCTAAATATTTGACCGACATTGCGGTGCACTCAATATGCCAGCCTGGCCTTCCCCGGCCCCACGGGCTCGCCCATGACGGCTCGCCCGGTTTTGCCGCTTTCCAGAGCGCAAAATCCATCGGGTGATGTTTCCTGGGATCGATCTCAACGCGCTCACCGGCACGCATATCCTCAAGGTCGCGGTGCGAGAGCTTACCGTACTCGGGGAATTTGCCGATCTCAAAATAGACGTCGCCGTCGACTTCATAGGCGACCCCTTTGTCGATAAGCCCCTCGATGATCTCGATCATCTCTTTGATGTGTTCGGTTGCTTTCGGCACAATTGTCGGTACGGCGATTCCTAAATTCTCGGTATCTTCGCGAAACGCCTCGGAATATCGCTCGGCGACCTCAGCGGCCGTTACGCCCTCGGCGTTCGCCTTGTTGATGATCTTGTCGTCGACGTCGGTCAGATTGCGCACGTAGGCAACAGCATATCCGCGATACTTCAGGTAGCGGTAGATGACATCGAAAGACAGGTACGTGCGGCCGTTGCCGATGTGAATGTAGTTGTACACCGTCGGACCGCAGACATACATCCCGACTTTGCCCGCATCGCGCGGAATAAATTCTTCTTTTTCCCTGGTCATCGTATTGTAGACCTTAAGGGCCATAAATCGTACACCACCTATTATCTATATCTATCTACCCTATTAGCCGGTTGCTTGCAGCGCGCGCGAGCGCTCAAGCGCATGGGAAACGCGTTCCGCCGCTTCGGCTTTACTGAGGATATTTAGCACAAACGGCAACTCGGGACCTTTAACCGCTCCGGTCAAGCCGACGCGAATCGGCATAAACAGATCTTTGCCGGTAACACCCTGGGCTTTAAACTCCTGGCGCAACTGGCCGATAAGTTCTTTGCCGCTTTCGATGTCGAACTCGCCATCTTTTTCAAGCTGCTCAAGAAGCGCATTTAACAATTCAGGCGTCTGCGATTTGGCAAGCCACTCGTCGGCTTCCGGCTCAATTGCATATTCGCCTAAAAATATTCTAGCATACGCGGGTATTTCGGAGAGCACGGTGAGGTTGCCCCGCACCGCATCAACCACCTTAACCAGGTATTTAAATAGTTCTTGCGACACCTCACCCTGCGGAATAAGCGCGGCTTCCTGCAAGTACTGAATGCAAAGATTCGTAATCCGAATAATATCAGCGGCGCGGATATGCTGCCCGTTAAGCCAGTTGAGCTTTGCGATATCGAAGATCGCGGGGCTCTTTGAGATGCGCTCGATTTTAAACGCCTGCGCCAGCTCTTCGAGGCTGAACACCTCGCGCTCCCCCTCCGGCGACCAGCTTAGCAACGCCAGGTAGTTATTAATCGCTTCCGGCAGATAGCCGCGGTCGCGGTATTCGTTAATCGACGTTGCGCCGTGGCGCTTGCTGAGTTTGCCGCCGTCCGGCCCTAAAATCATGGCGTTATGCGCAAATTTGGGGATTTGATAGCCGAGCGCTTTAAACAGCGGCACATGCTTTGCGGTGTTGGTGATATGGTCTTCACCGCGAATAACGTGCGTAACCTTCATCTCACCGTCGTCCACAACCACCGCCAGGTGATACGACGGCGTCCCGTCCGAGCGCAAGATAATGAAATCTCCGATAACGTCGCTTGAGAACACGATATCGCCGCGCACTTCATCGTAGATGTGGATTTCGCCTTCCGGCACGCGATATCGTATGGCCGGAACCTTACCTTGGGCTTCGCATTCCTGCTGCTGCTCAACGGTTAAGTTTCGGCACGTTCCTTCGTATTTTGGCATAAGGCCGGTTGCGAGGCGCGCTTTTCTGCGATCCTCGAGCTCTTCCGGTGTGCAGTAGCAACGATAGGCTTGCCCGGTCTCGAGCAGCTTGTCGACTTTCTGCTGGTATATCTCATACCGCTCGCTCTGCCGGTACGGGCCAAAATCGCCGCCGGTATCGGGGCCCTCATCCCAATTAAGACCCATCCATGCGAGCGCCTCTAGAATCGCCCCTTCGAATTCGACCGTGGAACGGCTACGGTCTGTATCCTCGATCCGCACGATAAACGAACCCTGCTCTTTCCGGGCATAGAGCCAGTTTAAGAGCGCGGTACGCGCGGTGCCGATATGAAGGTGCCCGGTTGGGCTCGGTGCAAAACGTACGCGAACATTTCCCATTGTCTTGTTATCCTTTGCCTGTCTGAATAATTTTTAAATTTCCGATATCTCTTCAACCAACACGACGGCTTGTGCGGCTACACCCTCACCGCGGCCGGTATAGCCCAACCCTTCGGTCGTCGTCGCCTTAATGCTGATTCTACCCGCATCAAGCCCCATCGCCTCCGCCAGCGTTTGCCGCATCTGCTCCCGAAACGGCGCTAGCTTGGGGCGCTCTAGAATTGCTATCGCGTCGACGTTTGCAACCTGAAAGCCACGCTCACGTAAAATACGAACGGCCTCTTTGAGCAGCATCAGACTCGATATACCCTTGAATTTCATATCGGTATCGGGGAAAAAGTAACCGAGATCACCTGCGGCAACCGCCCCGAACATCGCATCGATGATTGCGTGCGTGAGCACGTCCGCGTCGGAGTGGCCTTCCAGCCCCAGCTCATACGGGACTTCAACGCCACCGAGAATGAGCGATCGGCCAGGGACAAACCTGTGAACATCAAATCCGGTCCCAACTCTCATTCGCCCATTTCCTCCTGAATCTCATCGCCGCTTTTTATGCCGTCACGTTTCGCAAGAAATACTTCGGCGATTACAATATCGGTCGGCGTGGTTATCTTAATATTTTCATCCGCGCCGGCGATCACCGTAACCGTGCCGCCCATACGCTCGATTAGCACGGCGTCATCGGTGCCGTAAAACCCGTCGGCCCGCGCGAATTCATGCGCTTTAATAAGCGTATTGAATACGAATGCCTGCGGGGTTTGTACCTGCCAGGCTTGCGACCTATCAACCGTATCCACAACAACGCCTTCCCGCACTAATTTTATCGTATCTTTTGCGGGGATACCGACCACGACGCCGTCAATGCCCCGGCCTCCCCCTGTAACTACCTCCGCAACGGTCCGGTCTATCATATCAACGGTAACCAGCGGCCTGGCGCCGTCATGCACGGTCACTACCCGCACATCGCCAACTTTACCGGCTGCTTTTAGACCGTTATATACGGAATCCTGCCGCTCCGCACCGCTCGCAACCACGCTTATTGCCTTAGATATTTCAAACTCAGCGATGAGTGCACGGCATGGGTCGATATTTTCTTCTGCGATTACCAGAATAATCGCGTTGACTGAAGCGGAGTCCTGGAATGCACGAAGCGTATGGGCAAGAACCGGTTTCCCGGCAAGCGGCATAAGCTGCTTGCCCCCGGGCCGTCCCATACGCGTGCCTGTCCCGCCCGCAACTATGAGAGCGAGGTTCATCCTATGTAATCACCTACACATCTTTCTGTCTTGAAACTTTGCGTATTATATATCTTTCATACGGCCGAAAATCATGCGCCCGGCCGGCGTCTGCAGGACACTCGTAACCATGATCTCGACTTCCTCGCCGATGTGCACCCGGCCGCCGTCAACGACTACCATCGTGCCATCATCAAGATAGCCGATTCCCTGGCCGGCTTCTTTGCCCTCACGGATGAGACCGATAAACATCTCCTCACCCGGCAATACGACCGGTTTGAGTGCATTTGCAAGCTCATTAAGGTTAAGAACCTGTACGCCTTGAAGCTCGGCGATTTTATTTAAGTTGTAATCATTCGTCAGTAAGGGCGACTTTGTTTCGCTTCCCAGACGAACGAGTTTAGCATCAACATCTGCCAAGTCAGGATAGTCCCGTTCCAAAATCTCAAGGTGGAGTCGAGGGTCATTTTGCAAGCTCTTTAAGATATCGAGGCCTCGCCTTCCCCGATTGCGCTTAAGTGAATCTTCGGAATCGGCAACCGTTTGCAGCTCGCGTAATACAAACCGCGGAACCGTTAGAACTCCCTCGATAAAGCCGGTCTTCGCCACATCGGCGATACGACCGTCGATGACGACGCTGGTATCCAGCAGCTTCGATTTACCGAAGTCAAAACGACGGGCCTCGGTACCGTGACTGCGAGGCGCCGGCACCGGAATCGACCGCAAGAAATTCTGCAGGTCGTCCCGCTTGCGCATTGATATCTTTACGCCAAGATAACCGAGCAAAACGAATGCGAACATCGCAACCGAGAACTGTAGAAATGGTATTTGAATATAACCAAATGGTATCGAGATAAGCCACGCTAAGATTAGCCCGGCCAGTAAACCTGCAAGAGCTAGGAGGAGATCCGCTGTCGGTAGTTTTTGTATCTTGTTCTCCAGCCAGTTCAGCGTTGTGAGTAACCGGCGCCCGATTACACCGCCAAGTACATAACCGATACCGATCCCCAGGATAATGAATAGTATGAGTGCGAAAAACTTATATCGGGATAACGGATCCGGTAACTGTACGGCGTTAGCGAGCTCAAACGCCCCTATGGCACCAGTTACAATGAATACGACTCGTATTAACTGTAACACTACTAACACCTCTATTTAACTCGTGGTTTCCTTACCTTCACATATTGCGGCGGCACCACCTCCCGCATTTAGTAACCCGGTTTTACATAGCAATTCTAGAATAACACACGTGTGACGATATAATCCATGCACTATACCAACGCTTCCGTATTCCCTTCAGGCCCGATAGTTAAATCAGTGAAACAGCTAGACAAGCCGAGTTTGGCGCTTCATAGCCCAGTTATTGGTTTTCGGATGAAGCTATTACCTCCCGTAACACTATACTATAACCGCAGTATAATGACGTTAGTTAATTTGACAACCGCAAGTAAAGTCAATAAAATTGGTGGTGCCGGATGCGTCGAAGGAGTAATTATGACAATGAGTCACTGCAACCAATTCCAGAGCACGGTATCGGAACACCTCGTGCGCTATCGGAGCGTTCTTGACGTAATGTCGAAACTTCAAGAATCGAGCGCCCACGTCAACCGGGCTATCGTAAACTCGGTTACGTCCTGCGGCTGTTTAAAAATCGACGCCTCTAAGCAACCAATTCCCGACAATATTACCCTGGTCGAGCTCGCCCATTACATGCGAACCCATATCGACGGGTCTTTGTGCCCGGGTTGCTTGGAAGCTTTAGAAGAAGAGCTCGGGCACACCCTTTTCTACCTGGCTGGAATTTGCTCGATCCTCGGCCTTGATTTGGACGGCATTATATCAAAAGAGAATGAAAAGCTTGATACGCTGGGAGTTTATAGTTTAACCTAGCTAGATGTATCTTTCAAGAATGTTGTATTCTTTGAGCCGTTGCAGCCCGTCTTTGATTGTCTTGGCACGAATCGGGCCCACACCTTCCACCGAATCGAGCTCTTCGATCGTGGCTTTCATCACCAATTGCAGGTTGTGGAATTTCACCACAATCCGCTCGATGAGGTTGAGTGAGAGCCTCGGGATTTTACTTAAAAGCCTGTAGCCTCTCGAATGCACCGGTTGCTCAAGCAGGTCAACGACCTCGGAATAGCCAAGAATCTTCGCGATCTCTGCAAGATCGAGCAACTCTTCCTGTGTAAGCTCTGCGAGCCGTTCAACGGCATCATCGACATGGCTCTGATCGAGCGCATAATCTTTAATAATCATGATCGATTGCTCATCGGCGTTGCCGACAAGCTCATCGAGCTGCATACGAATCAGGCGCCCCTCTGTTCCGAGTTCGCTGATGTAGCGCTCTACTTCCCTGGAAACACGCCCGACCATCTCATAGCGCTGCAATACCGTGACCACATCGAGAAGCGTCGCCAGGTCTTCAAACTCGAGTGCACTTAAGTTCGCGAGAACTTCATCAAGGCGCGCTTTATACTTCTCAAGCGTTTGCAGTGCTTGATTGGCTTTGGCAAGAAGCACCCTGATATCTTGCATGGCGTACTTGATACCGTCGAGATAGAGTGAAACTACGTCGCGTCGCTGAGAAATCGAAATAACAAGGGATTGCGTCTGGCGGGCGACACGCTCGGCAGTACGATGCCGCATGCCGGTTTCGCTTGTCGGTAGGGTCGGATCGGGAACCAGGTGAACGTTCGCACGTAGGATGTGGCTTATCTGGCCGTCCATGATAATCGCGCCGTCCATTTTCGCAAGCTCGAAGAGCCGTTGCGCCGAGAACTCTACCGAGAGCTGGAAGCCGCCGTTGCACAGCGCCTGGACTTCCTCGGTATCGCCAATAATTATGAGAGCACCGGTGCGCGCGCTCAGAATGTTTTCCAAGCCCTCCCTGAGCTCGGTGCCGGGAGCGACCTTTTCGAGCGCTTTTACGAGTTCTTTTTCCTCACGACGACTAAGCTGCACCATATCTAGCTACCTGAGATGTTGTAATGTATTAGCCCCGTACTATGCTGTGAGATAATACTTTCCGGTTCATATCCTTCTTGGTTATTTGAATATCATAACCAATTTCCGTTGTTAAATCCATCGGCTGCAAACGATCGCTGGTTTAGGGGTACTACCGGGATAATCTAAAGTTTTTTCGGTTGGTTTGTCGGACACGTCTCGGTCGCATAGTATTTCAACCGAGCGTTCAAATATGTGGGATATTTTCGACCAATCGGTCGAAAATATACGGCACTGGCAGCACCTGCGGAAGCGTGGCACAGGCAAAGAAATAATCTAGCTAATATAATCGAGCGCTTGGCCCAAATTCTTCGCGCGGAAGAGCTCAAGGCCGATTTTCGCGCCGCGTAACTCCTGGTCGGGAATGATAGCGCGCTTGAAGCCGAGTTTCTCGGCCTCTTTGAGGCGCTGCTCGAGCTGATTGACGAAGCGAACCTCGCCGGCAAGACCGATCTCGCCGATGGCCACACAATCGGCGGGCACCGTGTTGTCGCGGTGTGCCGATGCAATCGCCAGCGCGATGCCCAAATCCGCAGCCGGTTCGTTGACTTTGACGCCGCCGACCACGTTGACGTAAATATCCTCAGAGCCAAGACGCATCCCGAAGCGCCTATCTAAAACGGCAACGATTAAAGCGATCCGGTTGAAATCGAGACCCGTTGCCATACGCCTGGGCATCGACAAGTGCGATTCCGACACAAGCGATTGCAACTCGACAAGAAGCGGGCGCGTCCCCTCTACCGTGGCGATTACAACCGAGCCCGGTGAGTGTTCGGGGCGCTGGCTTAAGAAGAGCGCGGACGGGTTGGCGACTTCGATTAAGCCGGCATCAGTCATTTCGAAGATGCCGATCTCGTTGGTTGATCCATAGCGGTTCTTTACCGCGCGTACGATACGAAATGACTGGTAGTTATCCCCTTCAAAGTAGAGGACGGTGTCGACCATGTGCTCGAGCACGCGCGGCCCGGCAATCGAGCCGTCCTTGGTGACGTGCCCGACGATAAACGTTGGGATACCGCTGCCCTTCGCGAGGCGCATCAGATAATGTGTACTCTCGCGCACCTGGCTTACGCTTCCCGGGGCCGAAGCGACGTCGGGATGAAACATCGTTTGAATTGAATCGATGATGAGTAAACCCGGCTGAAGCGCTTTCACCTGTGAATCGATCAAGGTTACATCGACCTCGGAAAGCAGGAAGAGATCGGGTTTGAGCGTTCCTAAACGGTTTGCTCTGAGCGAAATCTGGCGCACCGACTCTTCGCCGGAGACGACGAGCACTTTGCCGATCCTACCGGAGAGTTCATGCGCCGCCTGCAAAAGCAGCGTCGATTTTCCTATCCCCGGCTCGCCGCCGATAAGTACCAGCGAGCCCGGTACCACCCCGCCACCCAGAACCCGGTCGAGTTCGTTGAGGCCTGTCGGGATTCTAGTCTCGTGCTCAACCACAACATCGGTTATCGGCTGCGCCTTTTCGCCGGGCGCGAAACTACCGCGGGTTGATGACGACGAAATGCCAGGATCAAGTGGTTCCTCGACCATGGTGTTCCATTCACCACAATCGGGACATCGCCCCATCCACTTAGGAGCGGTGCACCCACAGACCTGGCATCTCACTATATATTTTATTTTGCTCATACCTCACGCCCGCCGGCGCCTATACTTGCCGGCTCAAGCTTGCTGAAGTCAAGCTTTCCTTCTTTTTCAGTAACGACGATTGTGTCGCCGGACCGGAATTGCGCAGAGAGCAGCCCCTCCGAAATCGGGTCCTCGATAAACCGCTGGATTGCGCGCCTCAACGGCCGCGCACCCATGGCGGGTTCGTATCCTTCCTTCACGAGGTAGTCTTTCGCCTCTTCGGTGAGCTCGACGTAGATCGCCTGCTCTCTGAGCTGGTCGATGATCCGCTTAAACATGAGATCGACGATCTTCTTGATGTCGTCTCGCGTGAGCTCGTGGAAGACGATGACATCGTCGATACGGTTCAAGAACTCCGGCCGGAACGTTTTCTTAATCTCGCCCATAACCTTGTTCTTCATATCGTTGTAATCCATGCCTTCCTGGCTCTTACCGAACCCGAGCGGCGTACCTTTTTGGATATAGCGCGCGCCCAAGTTGGACGTCATGATGAGAATCGTATTCTTGAAATCGACCTGACGACCCTGGGAATCGGTCAAACGACCGTCCTCGAGAATTTGCAGGAGGATATTAAAGACATCCGGGTGCGCCTTCTCGATCTCATCGAGCAAGATGACTGAGTACGGACGCCTGCGCACCTTCTCGGTGAGCTGCCCGCCCTCGTCATAGCCTACGTATCCAGGCGGTGAACCGACCATACGGCTCACTGTGTGTTTCTCCATGTACTCGCTCATGTCGAGCTGAATCAGTGCCTGCTCATCGCCAAAGAGGAACTCGGCCAACGCTTTTGCCAGCTCGGTTTTACCAACGCCAGATGGTCCCAGGAAGACAAACGACCCGCTCGGGCGTTTCGGGTCTTTCAACCCGGCGCGCGTGCGCCTGATGGCCTTTGAGATAGCCTTAATGGCCTCTTCCTGGCTAATGACACGCTTGTGTAGCTCATCCTCCATGCGAAGCAGTTTCGCCGTCTCTTCTTCGGTGAGACGAAAGACCGGGATACCGGTCCATGTCGCAACGACTTCGGCGATCTGCTCTTCGGTAACGGTTGCTACCGGCATCTGCGCGAGCGCCTCCCAGGTAGAATCCTTGGCGGAGAGCTCGATTTCGATGCTGCGTTCTTTATCGCGAATAGCTGCTGCTTTCTCGTAATCCTGTAATGCAACGGCCGCTTCTTTCTCGCGGCGCAGGTTGCGTAAATCTTCTTCAACGGTGAGCGACTCGGCCGGAACCGACATGCGCTGCATGCGCACTTTGGAAGCAGCCTCGTCTACCAGGTCGATCGCCTTATCCGGCAAGAACCTGTCCGCGATGTAACGGTCGGCAAGCTGTGCTGCAGCCGTTAGTGCATCATCGGTAATCGTCACGTGGTGGTGCTCTTCGTAACGCTCGCGCAAGCCTTTTAAGATATCAACCGTTTCTTGAATCGACGGTTCGCCAACGGTTATCGGCTGGAACCTACGCTCAAGCGCAGCGTCTTTCTCGACATGCTTGCGGTACTCATCAAGCGTCGTGGCACCGATTGTTTGTAGTTCGCCTCGAGCCAGAGCCGGTTTCAAAATGCTCGCCGCATCGATCGCACCCTCGGCGGCGCCAGCGCCGACCAAGTTATGCATCTCATCGACGAATAGGATAATGTCACCCCGCTCGCGGATCTCCTTCATGACCTTTTTTAAGCGCTCCTCAAACTCGCCACGATACTTCGAACCGGCGACCAGAGCCCCAAGGTCGAGTGTATAAATCTCTTTGTTCTTGAGAATGTCGGGCACATCGTTGTCTGAGATCTTTTGCGCCAGCCCCTCGACAACCGCAGTTTTACCAACGCCAGGCTCGCCAATGAGCACCGGATTGTTTTTCGTGCGGCGAGAGAGAATCTGCATGACGCGCTCAATCTCGGTCTCGCGCCCGATCACCGGGTCGAGTTTGCCTTCGTGCGCAAGGCGTGTGAGATTGCGCCCGAATTCATCTAATAATGAACCGCCGTAGGTACGACCGTACGTGCTCGGCTCGCTGCTTGTCTTGCCATAGTAACCGCTCAATAGCTGGATAACCTGGTTTCTAACCCGATCAAGGTCCGCACCAAGGTTGTACAAGACTCTAGCAGCAACACCCTCACCTTCTCTGATGAGGCCTAAAAGGATATGCTCGGTACCGATATAGTTGTGCCCGAGCTGTAACGCCTCTCGCAATGAGAGTTCGAGGACTTTCTTAGCCCGCGGTGTAAACGGAATATGGCCAACAGGAGCGCTTGTGCCACGGCCGATAATTTCTTCGACCTGCGCGCGGACATCATACAAGCTGATGCCCAAGCTTTGAAGCGCCCGAGCTGCTACGCCTTCCTCTTCCCTGATTAAGCCTAGGAGAAGGTGCTCTGTTCCTATGTAATTCTGATTGAGCATGCGCGCCTCTTCTTGTGCGAAGACAACGACGCGACGCGCTCGCTCGGTAAACCGCTCAAACATGGCTTATCTCCCTTCCATAATTCCTAGTAGAGCCATATGCAAATGCACCTTCACTTGATTTATTTGCGCAGCTACTAACTGTAATATGCCCACAAATATTTTGCGACAAACAGTTAAGACCATTTTACCACGTCTACTGCGACACGGCGAAAGCAACCTTGTGATCGGCTATACAACGTGTTATCGGTATCCTTACCCAAAATCCTTAAAAAGACAACCGTAATATCGACAATTATTTGTATTAATTTCTCGGCCGGATTTTGCGCGCGCCGGTATGCCTTAAATAAACCGTACGCCGGTTGAAACTTCGAGGGAAAACTTTGCTGCTTACGCTTTTTCTGGGCGCATGTGTGGGAACCCGATGACTTCTCGGATTGAGTAGTTATCAGTCAAAAGCATAACAAGACGGTCGATGCCCAAACCCATACCACCGGTCGGCGGCATTCCGTATTCGAGCGCGCGCACGTAATCTTCATCGACCTGTTTTGGTGCCTCTTCATCATACACGCTCGTCTTAACCTGCGCTTCGAAGCGATTCAGTTGGTCTATCGGGTCGGTTAACTCGGAGAACGCCGTACCTACTTCGATACCGATAACGATTAACTCCCACCGTTCGGTCACGTTCGGATCGTCCGGCTTTTTCTTGGCGAGCGGGCTGATCTCGACCGGATAATCGGTGATAAATGTCGGCTGCCAGAGCTTGCCTTCGACAAGTTTTTCGAACAGCTCGTTTATAATCTTACCCTTGCCCCAGCGTTTGTCCGGTTCGATGCCGTGCTTTTTCGCAATAGCGCGAAGCTCGTCCGAATCTTGGTCGAATGACACGGCTTCGCCGCCGTACTTTTCGATCGATTCTATCATCGTAAGGCGCTGCCAGTTTCCTGAGAGGTCGACCGGCTGGCCTTGATATGTAAGCTTGAGCGTACCCGTCGCCTGATCCGCCGCGTATTTGATGAGTTCCTCGGTCAGGTTCATCATATCGTGGTAGTCCGCGTACGCCTGGTATACCTCAAGCATTGTAAACTCGGGATTGTGACGCACCGACAGGCCTTCGTTTCTAAAATTGCGGTTGAGTTCGTACACGCGCTCCATGTCGCCGACAATCAGGCGCTTTAGGTAGAGCTCGGGGGCGATTCGCATATAGAGATCGATGTCGAGCGCATTGTGATGCGTGATAAACGGCCGCGCGGTTGCACCGCCCGGTACAACCTGCAGCATCGGCGTTTCGACTTCGATAAAATCTCGCTCGTCGAGCCAGTGACGGATCGCTTTGATGATCTTCGTCCTGGTCAGTAAGGTATCGCGCGCTTGCTGGTTGATAATGAGGTCTACGTAGCGCTGGCGGTATCTCGCCTCGACGTCTTTGAGACCGTGCCATTTTTCCGGCAGCGGTCGCAATGATTTGGTCAGCAGCGTGTAATCCCTGACATCGACGGATAATTCACCGCGCCGCGTCTTAAAGACGATACCGGACACACCTACGATATCGCCGATGTCATATTCGAGAAAGGTTTTATAGCGATCTTCGCCGAGTGTGCCCAGTGACAAAAAGAGCTGCATGCTTGCACTGCGGTCTTTGAGCACGATAAAACTTGCTTTACCGTGACGGCGTATTGCCATTATACGCCCGGCAACCGTGACTTCGCCGTCCACGTGCTCTCCGGGCGCAATGTCTTGATGCTCGCTGATGATATCGGCAATGAGGTTTGTGCGGGTAAATTTCGATTTAAAAGGAACATCGCCAGAAGCTATGATTCGATCAAGCTTCTGGCGTCGTAATCTCATTACTTCGCTAATGTCTTCGGCCTGAGTTTCTTTTTCCAATTCGGGCCCACTTGTCTGCGATTCTTTTTCCATTATTTCTTATGGTTACCGTTGTTATTGCACTTAATCTTTAAAATCTTGTACTCCAGGAAACCATCGGGTACGCGGACTTGAACGACCTCTCCTGCCTTTTTACCCATAATGGCCTGACCGACCGGTGATTCGTTGGAAATCTTGTGATTCGTTGGATCGGCTTCAAATGAGCCTACGATGTGGTACTCTTCCTCGTCACCAGACTCGACATCGAGCAGTGTAACATGGCAGCCAATCGCAACTTTGCTCGACTTGACCCCGTTGTCCTCGATGATCTTAGCCATCGAGAGCATGTCGTTAATCTGTATAATCCTACCCTCGACGAATGCCTGCTCGTTCTTGGCATCATCATACTCGGAGTTTTCGCTTAAGTCTCCGAACTCGATGGATTCTTTGATGCGCGCCGCGACCTGCTTACGACGAGTTGTTTCAAGATAGCGTAATTCTTCTATTAATTTGTTGTAGCCATCTTTTGTAAGGATGATCTCTTTCTCCGGCAAAACTTCCCGCTCCTTTACTGTAAGAAGCACTTTTTAAAAAGTGCTAGCTTCACTGGAAGCTAGCTAAGTATTATAGAAAAATGCTTCAGACTTGTCAAAAGAAACTATAATTTCCGTCAAAATAATATATAGTTTCCGCAAATCGTCTTAAAAAACATGCCGCCACCGTCTTTGGTTGCGGTGGCGCGACACATATTATTTACATATTATCGGCAGAATACTCCGCTAATTTTAGCAGAAACACCACAGCATAGGCATGCCGCTAAATATTTGCAACTGCCTCGTGGTGTGCGTTTTGACGGATCTTTTCGATGGCCGCATCTGATAGCTTCTTCTCGAAACCCCGCAAACCGGCAAGTCTAAAACCGTGCTTGGCGGCAATCTGCGACATTTCCTCAAGTTTTTTGCGACTTATGTCTTTGCCAATTGTATAGTTTTCGTAGCGTTGGTCAAGTGCGAGCATAATAGTCTCGGCCATGCACCCGAGAGCCATCCCCTTCGGCAGCCCGACATAGTGGCCGAGATCGGGGTTGCCCGGGACCCGCGCAATACCGCCGTCAATGACAAGAACGTCGTTGCGGCGTCGTGCGAGTATCTCGGAAACGTCGCGCGGTCGAGCAACGTCACAGACGACAGCGCCCGCCTTCACATCATCCGGGCTGATTACCGCCTTTGCCGCACCGGTAACCGTCACGATAACATCGGCAGGACGAATGGCGGAAAGATCGGTTGAAATCATTACGGCAACATTTTCGTTGTCTTTAGCAATGCGCTCTTTGAGGGTCTCCAACCTGTTTTTATCGCGCCCGATAAGAATCACTTGCTCGAAATCCTTTGCAAGCACCTCGGCGCTGATGCTGCCGATTGAGCCTGTTGCGCCGACAACGGCAAGCGTTGAGGCTGCCGGTTCGATACCCATCTTGCGTGCGGCAGCTTTTGCTCCCTCGTTGGCAAGAACCGCCGTATAGGTATTGCCCGTGGTTACCGGTACCCTGCTTGCCTGGGCAACCAGTTTGCCGCCGCCGCCGGGAATCGCGGTAAACGCACCCAACCCGATAATTTTTGCGCCTTCTTTTCGTCCGACGTCACATGCTTTTACGATTTTCTCGATCACGTAATCTTCATCGAGATCGGTGAATTGGTGCGGTAAAAACGGCACGACAATGAACCAGCCGATCGCCTCGGCACCGGTTTTCGATTTAATTCCGGAGACTTCGGATATAACAAACGGCCGGCGGCGTTTCAAAATGCTCCCCACGACTTTGGGTGAGATTTTTTTTGCAATCTTATATTTTTTTACCACGTCTTCGATGTCCATAGGATGGACTAGAAAACCAAAAGTCTCCATCAAATCTCCTGTTTATTAGTTCAGCTTCTCAATTCGCGGCTTGTAATCGAGCTTCTTCAGAACGTCAAGGTAATCCTGAGGCGTTACTTCTTCCCAGCTCTTACCAAGGAGGGCGAGCAGCGCGGCCTCAAGAACGTTCGTGCCGAACGAGCGCCCGTTAAATACAGGTGTCGTAGTAATCAAATACTCGACGCCGCGCTCTTTTAAGTCGGCAACATCCGCCGCTGTGGTCGTGTTGGTTAGAATCCATTTGCCCTTCATATCCCGCGGCATATATTTGCGAACGAACAGGTAATCACCGGCAATAACGTCGGCGTCCCTGTAATAGCGAGTATAGCTCTCGGACGGCTCTTTTTCCTGCTTGCTGCCGGTTGGATACAGTATTTTAAACGGCAGCTTGGTTACAATGGGAAGGAGCGCCTTGGCGAGGACTCGGAACGACCTCATCGTGTGTATCGGGATCGGCAAATTTAGCGCAAAAATTAGGTCTCCGAAGAGGATGTCGCAACCGAGCTCATGCAGCGATTCGGCCATCCCAAACCGGTCGACTGCGCTTACCATCAACACTTTTTTATCAGATAGGGATAAGCCTGCGTCATGGGCCAGGTAGCGGACGACTTCGCGCTCAAGCGTATTCTTTAGACCGCTTCCATCGACCACCGGCGTCTTGAGAACAACATCGTAGAGTTTTTTTGCATCGCGAATCGCGTACCGTTTGCCGTCGGCATACAGGTAGAGATCGATGCCGCCGAGGCCGATCGCATCGACATTGCCATCGAGACTTCTGAGCATGGCCTTCGCTTTATCGAAATCGCCGTCGGTCCCAATGCGCTCGATTGTAAATTCTTCATCGAGCAAGTTAGTTATGACCTGATGATTTCTTTTTGAAGATCCTAAACTTGCGCTTACTACCCGTTTCAATATCTAACCCCTTATCTTCAGATACCTTGGACAGGATCTCACTGAGGACCTCGGCCTTAACCTTGCGGTCACGCTTGATAGGTGAATCACCAATGGGGACGCCGATAACTTCCCGATCGAGGATTTTTACAAGATTCTCGATGCGCTTGTCAGATGCTAGAAAAACAACAACATCGAAGTCCCTAAGACGTGCCAGGAGCTCGAGTATCTCATTAAAGAGCTCGGCCCCGCTATTTTTGTGTACGTACTCATTACGTTCTGTTTCGCTCAAAAGATATACGAAATCGACGGCGTGCTCGTGAGCGACGTGCTCGAGCTCTTCTTTGTTCGCGATGGGAAACCCTATAACCGCAATCCGGTTGCCCCTTCGCACTTCTCCGAGGCCTTCCAGGTGTGAAACAAACGCCCGCTCGAGGCCCATCGCGACCGCTACTTCCTGTTGTGTCGCGCCGATGGCGCGACGATGCAAAATCTCGCCGACAACATCAGTCAACCGGTCGCGGTCAATAATCTTTTCGCCGATGCGTAACAGTCTCATTTTCTGCATTTTCTGGCGCATGTATTGTTACCTCACATACCAAGCTCGAACAGCTTACACGCACGATGCTAGCCTTTAGTTTGTGCACAATTATGTGTACATTCTAAACCAACCGCGACGATAGTTCAATACAAAAGGCCCTGCTCCGCTTGCCGCTAAAGGGCATACTGACCAGGGACTTTTAATTTATTCATCGATTATTATTTATTTCTAATTCTGAATCGTAAAATTTTGCGGGCGTTCGCCAAGCTTAAACGTGATGTCTTTTTTCTCATTACCACGGTATATTTCCAGAGTAATCGAGTCGTCCACTTTGTGGCTTTCGACGAAGTTTAGGATCTTATCCATCGTAGTGACTTTTTCGTTGTTGATTTTCGTAACAACGTCGCCGCCGATAGGAATCTGCTGACCGGTTTGGTTGTTTACGAGACTCTGTGTCGCGCCCTTAATGCCTGCTTTGTCGGCCGGGCCGCCCGGCATAACCTGAACGATCATAACCCCGCCTGTAACCGGAAGCTTAAGTTGCTTCGCCATGGCGGCCGTGATGTCCATACCTGAGATTCCAAGCCACGGATGGCTTGCTTTACCGTTTTTCTCGATCTCTTTGATAATCGATTTCACAGTATTGCTCGGAATAGCAAACGCGATACCGGCGAATGTCCCTGAGTTCGATGCGATTTGTGAGTTAATACCGACAACCTCGCCTTGCGCGTTAAAGAGCGGCCCTCCGCTATTGCCCGGGTTGACCGCCGCGTCGGTTTGGATGGCGCCGCGAATTTTAAATTGGCCGTTCGGAGAATCGATCGTGCGATTGAGGGCGCTTATTATTCCCTGGGTCATCGTACCGTCAAGCTCGAACGGTGAGCCGATCGCATACACGGTATTGCCTACTTCGAGTTTCGAGCTATTTCCGAGGTCCAGAACTTTGAGGTTTTTACCGGCCGGATCGATCTTTAAAAGTGCAAGGTCGGTACTCGGATCAGTGCCAAGCAGTTTGGCGCTCACCTCTTCGTTGTTGCTCAATAAGACCGTGATCTTATTCGACGTGGTATTAGAATCCTGCACCACGTGTGCGTTTGTCACGATGAGACCGGACTTATCAACGATAAAACCTGACCCGTCGGCTTCATTCTGCTGCGGTGGTAGCTGGAAACCAAAGAAATCCGTGCGCTGCGTCGTAAAGATCGACTTGATATGAACAACGCCCGGCCCGAACTGCTTATATATCTCGTCTGGGGCAAAACCGCCGGTATCCTGCTTAAGGCCCGCCGTCTTCGTTAGCGATACCGGTTCTGTTGTTTGCTGCACTTTCTGTTGTGCCGGGTACATGCCGGTCATCGCAAAAAACACCAGCAAGCCTCCCAACACAGCGGAAACAAAGCTCATAGCTACTGTTTTCCACATAAACTTCCTTCCTTTCCTCAACAAGATAAAGAATGTATAAGGCTACAAGTAATTATGCGCACATTGTGTGAAGATGTTGTGAACGTCGTGTGAATATCTTGTAAGAGCTTGATAGCCTTACCGGAGAGCGTTATGCCTGTGCTAGCTGTTTCGCTCGTAAATACGCTGCAATCCTGTCAGGGTAAGTGCAACGTCAACATGGGTGATCCTTTTGCATTCCGGGGCAATAAGCTTGGCAAGCCCGCCCGTCGCGACGACGTCTTTGAGCTCGCCCATTTCTGCCTCGATGCGATCGACTATTCGATCTACAAGGCCTCCGGTACCGATTATAATACCTGCTTGAATGCTGCTTCTGGTTGTTTTACCAATCGCATGCTCGGGGAGCACGAGGTCGACTTTTGACAGACGCGCCGCCCTGCGAAAGAGCGCCTCGGATGAAACCTCGATGCCCGGGGCAATTGCGCCTCCCAGATATTCACCGCGGCTTGAGACCGCGTCGAACGTTGTAGCGGTTCCAAAGTCGACCACAACAAGCGGTCCGCCGTACATCTCATAGCCGGCGACAACATTAGCTATGCGATCTGCGCCGACTTCCTGCGGATTGTCGTAGAGAATCGGCACGCCGGTATCAGTGTCCGGCCCGACCACAAGACAATCAACCGTAAACGTCTTTGTCGCCATCTCTATGAGCGACGTTGTAACCGGCGGCACGACCGAAGCAATGACGACGCCGGTGATATCACCAAGAAAGAAACGGTTAAGTTGGAATAAGTTGGCCATGATCAAGGCAAGCTCATCAGCGGTAACTTCACGCCGCGTGGCGATCCGCCATTGTGCCTTGAGTTGCCTGTCCTCAAAACAACCGATAACGGTATGGGTGTTTCCCACATCTATGGCAAGCAGGGTGTTACCCGCCATATCTCTTCACTCCTGTACTAATCATCTAAAGCAACCGAATCTCAATTTCTCTGTACATGATACGACTTGACTCGGTTTAGCTCAAGCAAAAACTGTCATTCGTAATACGGCAATACCGCAGTCGTGTTAGCATTTAAATGGAAGGTGGAAACGATCCGGCTAGGTATCTAACCAGGTAATCACGGTGTCCTGGCGAGTTTTTGCGGGAGCCTGCGGGTCCGATTCTCTGTAGCCGAGCACCATAATACTGGCTATCTCGCTGTCTTTAAGCTCAAGCGCCTGGGCGATCTCAGATTCGACCCATATCCCCGTGGCTAAGCACACGCTGCCTAATCCCAACGACCAGGCAATGAGCTGCATGTTCTGGATAGCGGAAGCACAACCGATAAGATCGAGCCGCTTTGCATACTGGTTGGTTTTCTTAGGTATGGTTGCAAAGATAATAACCGGTGCCCCGCCAAGGTCATCTGCAAAGCTCGTGACCTTCTCATCATCGACGTCGAAACTCGATTCTCCCCGAACCAGAGCTACGATATCGGCGAGATATGCCGGGAATTTTCGAATAATCTTTACGAATTCATCACGTGTTGACCCGGTTGCGACTATGAAACGCCACGGTTGGCTATTCAGCGCCGATGGTGCGGCTATACCGGCTTGTAATACGCGCTCAACCACTTCTTTCGGCACCGGATCGGCTAGAAACGTGCGCACGCTGCGTCGTGAGAATATTGCCTCTTCAAGCGGCATATCCGTTTGGTTTGTTCGGTGTGTGGAGTCCGTTTTTCCTATAGCCATAGTCTCTCACCGCCCATCGCGGCCAGCTCTTAATACTATTATAATATACCGTCCTACCAGTGCTTACAATATTATCTGAAGTATTAAACGCTGATTACAAGGCACCAATCAGGTAGCTTGCGAACGTATAACCCTTTTTGCGACGAGTGCCGCTACGATGGCCTTTGCAAAATCAAGCACGATAAACGGCCCCGCGCCGGCGATAATCGCCTGCCCGATTGCCATCTTAGCAACAAACGAGAGCTGCATCACACCGCACGTATAAATTACGATAATTCCCGCTCCCATCGCCAGCAATATCTGCGCCATCGAGGCTTTACCGGCGGATACTATCCAACCGATAACACCGGTTGCGAGAATAAAACCGATAAGATAACCACCGGTGGGACCGACAAGAGTGCCGATGCCGGAGCCGCCGTTCGCAAATACGGGCAGCCCGGCAAGCCCCAATAAAACATAGACTACCATGCTGAGCGAACCGTACAGGGGGCCGAGGACCGCCCCGGCAAGCAACACGAAAAATACTTGTAACGTAATCGGAACAGCACTGAACGGTTGCGGGATGCTCAGCTGTGATGTAGCGGCAATAAGCGCAGCCAAAAGAGCCGCTTTTACCATGCCGGATGTTGCAAGAGGTCTGTTCACCGGAAGCTCCTCATAATTGTAAACCGCATATTACTATAGGTTTACATTGTCATACAAGAGCCCCTGCAAGTCAAGTATCCAGCATCCTCATAGGAGAGTAACGTCGCCGGCGGAAAAGGTTTTCAGCTGCCCACCCGGCAATCGTAGGACGAGCGCTCCGAATTCGTCGATACCGGTAAACTCGCCGTCGATATTTCCATGGAAGGTAGCGAGCCGAACGGTCCTTCCGATCATCCGACACCGCTTGGTCCACTCTGCCAGGACAGCATCCCAGCCGCCGCTAGTGAGCTGCCGGTAGCCATCTTCAAGTTGTGTAAGTAATGTAACCGCGATTGCCCGGCGATCGACAATCCGGCTCGTGCATGCCCGCAACGTCGTCGCACCGGCTCTGATTTCAGGCGGCAGCAGATCTTCATCGATATTCGCGTTAATTCCGAAGCCGATAACGAGATAGTTGACCTTCCCAAGCTGGCCGTTCAGCTCAAGAAGTATGCCGCTTACCTTTCTACCGTCGAGCAGGATATCGTTCGGCCATTTGATTTCCGGCATAAGGCCGAGTGCCTCGATTGTTTTAGCAGCGGCGACCGCGGCAAGGAGTGTAAACCTTGCGGCTTCCATAAGCGGTGTCTCCGGCCTGAGGATCACCGAGAGCCAGATGCCGCCGGGTGGCGATACCCACCCGCGGTCAAGCCGCCCTTTTCCGCTTGTTTGCTCCTCTGCGATAACTACCGTGCCTTCAGGTGCGCCTTTTTCAGCAAGCTCCTTGGCTAGATCGTTCGTTGAGTCTACCGTCTTGCGATATACAATGTTTGCACCGATAGGTGATCCCATGAGTAACGGAGTAATTTGTTCGGGGCTGAGCGAGTCAGGAGTCGCGACCAAACGGTATCCCTGGTGCCGAACGGCTTCGATGTCATAACCGCGGCTTTTAAGATTTTTGATATGCTTCCATATGGCGGCACGCGTAATCGCTGTACGCCGCGCCAGCTCTTCCCCGGAAACGTACTCACCCACTCCCGCCGCCTGCGCGTCTTTAAGCGCCTGCACTATCATCGCTTCGGTTGAGCGCTCTTTCACGTCGCCTCCTCACAACATAGAAAGCTATGAAGGCAACTACGATGGCAAGGATAGCGACGCCAAACCTACCAAGCAGCTCTTTAACTAATTGCCAGTTCTCGCCGAAGAAAAACCCGATAAGCCCGAGACCAATAGTCCATGTGATAACCGCCGCAGTTGTATATGCTATGAATTTCGCGAAATTCATGCGTGAAGCTCCGGCCAGGAGCGGCACAAATACGCGAACGCCGGCGGCAAACCTGCCGATAAAGACGGTCTTGGGCCCGTGTACGTCAAAATACTCTTCGGCTGCGGTTATGCGCTCGGGCGAAATGAACTGTCCGCCGAACTTTTCTATAAGCGGCCGTCCGCCGCGCTCGCCTATGAAATACCCAGCAATATTGCCAAGGATAGCCGCCATCATAGCGGTCAGCATAACATACACGATGTTGAGCGAGCCCTGACCTGCAAACCCCGCAGCAATTAAGAGTACGGTCTCTCCCGGTATCACTAAACCGGTTATGAAGAAGTTCTCCAAAAGCAACGCGGCAAACACGATATAGTAGCCGTATGCGCTTAAATATGTAATTAGCACGTCTATAATTCGCTGTTCCATGTCCTGATATTATACCGGATTTGGTTGGAAAGGTTTGAGATTTACCTGATAACCTCGAGCGAAATGTCGAGTGGTTTTGCGGCTTGCGTTATCGCACCGGATGAAATGCGATCGACACCGGTGGCCGCCACGGCTTTTATTGTTGCAAGCGTAATACCGCCGGACGCCTCGGTGATCGCTCTGCCGTTGATGATCCGCACCGCTTCGGCAAGCATCGCGGTATCCATATTATCGAGTAATATGATATCGGCATCCGCTTCGGCAGCGGCCGCAACTTGGGCAAGCGATTCTGTCTCTACCTCAACCTTAAGATTAGGATAAGCATCGCGCGCACGGCATACCGCCTTACCGATATCGCCCGCGATGTTGATATGGTTGTCTTTGATAAGTATCTGGTCAAATAGCCCAAAGCGATGGTTAACGGCTCCACCGACCATTGCCGCATACTTCTCGAGATACCGTAAGCCGGGGGTTGTTTTTCGGGTATCTAAAAGCTCGACCTCATATTGAGAGATTTCCGCTATGTACCGGGCTGTCTCCGTAGCAATGCCCGAGAGGTGTTGTAAAAAGTTAAGTGCGGTCCGTTCGGCTGCAAGGATTGCGACAGCGCTTCCGGTTGCTTCGGCAATACGCGTACCCGCATCAACGCGCTCGCCATCATATACAAGCGGCATGAATTCGACCTCCGCATCAAGGTATCCAAAAACACGCGCGGCAACCGGCAGTCCGGCTATTACTCCGGGGCTTTTTGCCAAAAGTTCGACGTGAACTGAGGTTCCCGGATCGATAACCGCTTTCGATGTAACGTCGCCCGCCTGGTTAAGGTCCTCTTCGAGCGCCTCGCGCACAACGCGCTCTATCTGTATATCAAGTCGTTCTGCAAATGATAGATTAGACTGCAACAATGTCCTCCGTAATCCGTTGTTCGATATGTTTTTGCCACTCTTTGCGCGCCTCTGGAAAATCCTCGCGGTAGTGAACCCCTCGCGTTTCTTCCCGGACAAGCGCCGGTCCGGCAATGAGCGGGGCGATAGAGAGCAGATTCTGTAGCTCAAAGCCCTTTCGCGTCGAGAATGCCGCGGCTACTACGTCGCCCTTGGTGCCGAGCTCGTTAAGCGCGTGCTGCAGGCTTGAAGCCGAGCGCACAATGCCGACCTGATCCATCATCAGCTTTTGTAACCAGGTTCGCTCGCCCTCTATATCAACAGCGATCTCTGACCGATCTATGTTATAGTGAACCGGCGTCAACGCGATCGCCTTGTCTTTCATCAAATCGAGCCACCGGTGAAGCTCATCGGCGATCCGTTTGCTAAATACCAGACCTTCAAGGAGCGAGTTGCTTGCCAGGCGGTTGGCCCCGTGTACACCGGTACAAGCTGCCTCCCCGGTTGCGTACAAGCCGGGTATGCTCGTACACCCGTTGAGGTCGGTCCTGATGCCGCCGATAGTATAGTGAGCGACCGGACACACTGGAATATATTCTTTAGTGATATCGATTCCGTATTCGGCGCAGGTTGTATAAATCGTGTGGAAATGCTCGCGCAGCGTTTCTTCAGGAATATGTGTGGCGTCAAGATCCACATGGTCGCGGCCGCAGCGCTGCATTACGCGAAATATCTCCCCGGTAACAATATAGCGTGGAGCGAGCTCTGCGAGCGGGTGTTTCCCAAGCATAAATCGTTCGCCATTACAGTCACGAAGGTATGCTCCTTCGCCGCGTAGCGCTTCGGTAATGAGGAAGCGCGGCATGATATCGTGAGCAAGCGCAGTCGGGTGAAACTGCATAAACTCCATATCAACCAGCGTCGCACCTGCCCGGTACGCCATGGCAATGCCATCACCCGTTAAAACATGCGGACTGGTTGTCACCGAATAGAGCTGACCGGCGCCGCCCGATGCAATGATAATGGCTTTGGCCTCGTGAACAACGAGCTCGCCGGTACGTTCATCCATGCACAAAACCCCTGTGCAGCGACCTTCTTCGACAAAAAGATCGAGAGCGAACCGGTGATCAAATATCTGTATGCTCTTCCATGCCTCTACCACGTGAATCAAGCTCGATTCGATTTCGCTGCCCGTCGCATCACCGGAGTGCAGAACCCGCGCCAGGCGATGTCCACCCTCACGCGAAAGCCTGATTCGGTTTCCCTTCCAATCGAACTTCGTTCCAAGCCTGATAAGCTCGCCGATGCGGTCCGCCGCTTCGGTCACAAGAATATCTACCGCTTCACGGTCGCACAGCCCGGCGCCTGCTTCGAGCGTATCTTTCAGGTGGAGTTTCGGTGAGTCGTCCGAGCTTATCGCGGTTGCGACCCCCCCCTGTGCGTACCACGTTGCACTTTCTTTGAGCTCGTCTTTTGCAATGAGCGCCACGTCGTACTCTTTAGAAAGCTCGAGCGCAGCAGAAAGCCCGGCGACGCCACTGCCGATTACGATGACGTCAGTGACAATATGACCGATTGAATCGGTATCAAAATTTACCAGGTACCGTGGAACCATTGTCCTCTTTCATTTTTGACCGATCGGTCGAAAATCATTGTCATAATCGACCGGTTGACCATGTCTGTATTACGTTATAGCAAGCATCCGGTCGATTGCATGACGGGCTTGCCGAGCGATCTCATCGGGCACGGTTACAACGTCATTCATGTCCTCCAGCGCCCAGAGTACTTTCTCCAGGGTGATCTTTTTCATATTGGGACATACCGCGCGCTCCGAGGCCGGGTAGAATTGCTTGCCCGGATTATCCCTGCGCAGCTTATATAAGACGCCGTTTTCCGTCCCGATAATGAACGCCGTTGCGCTGCTCTCGTGGCAATACTGCAGGATGCCGGTCGTGCTCGCCACATGATCGGCAAGCGCCACCACTTCATCGCGGCATTCCGGGTGAGCGACGACTTTTGCGTCCGCGTGTACGCTTTTCTGCTTAATAATATCATCTGCGGTAATCTTGCGATGGGTCGGGCAAAAGCCGCTCCAGAGAATCACGTTTTTTGAGGTATGATGTTCGACAAAACTTCCCAGGTGTTGATCCGGCGTAAAGATAATCGTTTCGGACGGCACGGCGCTAACAACCTCTATCGCGTTGGCGGACGTGCAGCAGTAATCGCTTTCGGCCTTAACTTCGGCACTCGAGTTGATATAAGTAACCACCGGTACGCCGGGGTGTTTGGCTTTTAGTTCGCGAAGCTTATCGACGGTAACCATATCCGCCATCGGGCAACCCGCGTGGATATCGGGAAGGAGCACGGTCTTCTGGGGCGAGAGCATAGCGGCGGTCTCCGCCATAAAGTGGACGCCGCAAAAGACGATCACGCCGGCATCGGTCTGCGCCGCTTGCCGGCTTAAGCCCAATGAGTCTCCGACGAAATCGGCGATATCCTGCACTTCATCTACCTGGTAGTTGTGTGCAAGAATCACGGCGTTTCGCTCCCGCTTGAGTTCTAAAATGTCTTGCGCCAATCTATCATCGTTTTTCAACGGAATTACACCTCATATCTAGCATACCGATTTTCTCAACAGCCTGGCTGCTAACGGCATTAATATAGGCCGCTATGGGCTTTCCGCCCACAACAAGCTCCGGTTCAGTCTCGGCCAGCGGCACCAGGACAAATGCCCGCTGTAGCATTTCCGGATGCGGGATTGTAAGGTCCGCGTCTGATATGTTTATATCGCCATACAGCAGGATATCAACATCGATCGTGCGTGGGCCCCAACAAGTCGTATGCACGCGCTCAAGCCTTTTCTCGACATCATGAGCGAGTGCTAAGAGTTCTCTCGGCGTGCATGCGGTTTTAATCCCCACCACAATGTTGTAGAAATTCCTCTGCTCGATTCCGCCAACAGGTGCCGTTTCGTATACGGATGAGATGCGCTCGATCTTTACGCCCTCACGAGCACTAATCAGTCCAAGCGCTTCTCTTAAATAATCAAGCCGATCCCCCAGATTGGAACCGAGGCCTAAGTATGCTATTTCAAGCGTCACGCGCGGTCTCCCGCTTTATCGCATCAACGACAGCACAGGCACGGGCCGCTTGCTTGACATCATGCACCCGCACGATGTTGGCCCCGCGATCAACCCCATAGACAACGGTTGCAAGCGTGCCCTCGGCACGCTCATCCGGTTGAGCGTCGAGAATCGTCCCTATAAAAGCCTTTCGCGATGTGCCGAGCACAATCGGGTGCCCGAGGCTTTTGAACTCTGATAATCGCCTCAATATCTCTAAGTTATGCTCGACGGTCTTACCGAACCCGAGGCCGGGGTCGACAAGCACGTTTTCCGGCGCTAAACCGGCCTCTATGGCCTTTTCCGCCCGGTTCCCGAGCCAATCAATGATCTCGGCTGCAACATCGCCGTAGGTTGGGTTCTGCTGCATATCACGCGGTGTTCCCTGCATATGCATGATTATCGCCGGCACGTTTCGCTCTGCTGCAAGCGCGAGCATTTTCTCATCGCGCAAACCGTTGATATCGTTGATAATCACCGCACCGGCGTTGAGCGCGGCCTCCGCCACTTCGGCTTTGTAGGTATCGATTGAAATCGGTATGTTAATTTCCTGCACCAGCTGTTGGATTAGCGGAATGGTACGCCTGATTTCCTCATCGAGGGCGACGGGGTCGGCACCGGGCCGTGTCGATTCCCCGCCGATGTCGATGATATCGGCGCCATCCTCTACCATCCGGCGGGCTTGCTCAAGCGCGTGCCCGAAATCAAAAAACTTGCCGCCATCCGAGAACGAATCGGGCGTTATATTAAGAATACCCATCACATGCGTTTTGGCGGATAAGTCGAGGGTAAAACGGCCTGCATGAAGCACCGGCGGCTTCATCTCGTAATTCACAAGAGTTAATCGTACCTGTTTAGCAAGAGCTTTTAAGCCGAATGGTTGGCGCTCTAGTTTGTTGCAGAGTTCATCGTACTGGCGAAGGGTTCCCATTAAGATGACATCTACCGTGCAGGCTTCCATCTTTAAAGCTTCCCACGGGGTGGCCGCTTCACCGCCTCGCGAGAGCATCTCTTGTTTGATGATGTTCGCGGCGCGTGGGTCGATGCCGGACGCGTATATAACCCGGTGCACCGCTTTTGGCGCCATAATATCGATGCCGGGCGCCGATGAGTGCAGGCGCGTGAGCGCCGCCCTCGCCTCTTCCCCTGTGCCGATACACAGAATCCGCGGTACCATTTACAGCCGCCCTTTGAGAAGCGAGAGCGCTTCGGCGCGGGCTGCCGGTCTACTGCGGAAGATGCCGCGTACGGCCGACGTAACGGTAATCGAGCCCGGTTTCTTCACACCGCGCATGCTCATGCAGAGGTGCTCCGCCTCGACTACGACCATGACTCCTTGCGGATTAAGAGCATCTACGAGAGCATCGGCAATCTGTGTGGTAAGCCGCTCTTGTACTTGCAGGCGTTTGGTAAAGACATCAACTACCCGGGCAAGCTTGCTGATGCCGGTGATTCTGCCATCCTCACTTGGAACATAGGCGACATGCGCTTTGCCGATGAACGGCATCATGTGATGTTCGCACATAGAATAGAGCGGGATATCTTTGACCATAACCATCTCGTCGTGATCCTCCCCGAAGGTCACGTTTAACACCTCGAGGGCATCTTGGGTCATACCGCATAAGATCTCCTCGTACATTGACGCTACCCGTCGCGGTGTATCTTGTAATCCTTCACGCTCCGGGTTCTCTCCGATACCTTCAAGTATCAGGCGAACTCCCTGTTCGATCTTCTCCCTATCCACCTTGCGTACCCCTTCCGGCCTACCCACGGTACCCAGGCACCTGAAGGGCAAGCCAACTGATACAATTTACAATATTATGGCACAAAACGCACTATTTGCGAATATGTGAAAAGATGAAACCCAGGGAAAGAATAAAAGGCCACTTGATGTAAGTGGCCTTTCAATACTTATCGATATTCGTACGATGAGTTGCGTGGGATGCGGCTAGCCTTCAGCCGGCCGCAATTTTCCGGGTATATCGATTCTCTCTTTTCCCTTTGCCGGGCGATCCTCTACGACCAGTTCACCGCCGGTGGTACCGGTCCCGTCAGGCTCGTTATCGGGCAGCTGCTTACCTTCGAGAATAAGCTGCAGCTGGTCTTTCTCGAGCGTTTCTTTTTCAATTAATGCTTTGGCGATATAATCGAGAATTTCCTGTTTCTCGGTCAGGATGCCCTGCGCTTTCTTAAACGCTTCATCAATAAGGCGTCTGACTTCTTTGTCGATCTCGAACGCAACCTCCTGGCTGTAATCCGGGTGCGATGCAAAGTCGCGACCCAGAAAGACCTGGTCTTCCTTTGCCCCCAAGGTCATCGGGCCGAGCTTCTCGCTCATACCGTACTCGCATACCATCTGCCTGGCAAGTTTCGTCGCACGGTCGAGATCATTATGCGAACCGGTCGTTACATCGCTAAAGATCATCTCTTCCGCGGCATGGCCGCCAAGAAAGACGGCGAGGTTCGCGATAAGCTCCGATTTTGAAACGAGGAATTTATCCTCAGTCGGGAGCTGCAGCGTGTAACCGAGCGCCCTTCCTCTCGGGATGATCGATATCTTATGCACCGGATCGGTGTGCTCGAGTGAGTGCGCAACCAATGCATGACCGCCTTCGTGATACGCGATGATCGCCTTCTCTTTCTCACTGATCAAGCGAGTCTTGCGCTCCGGGCCGGCCATGACGCGATCGATTGACTCCTCGAGCTCATACATGTCGATCTCTTTTTTACCGTGCCGTGCTGCAAGCAGGGCCGCCTCGTTTACCAGGTTGGCAAGGTCTGCTCCGGTAAACCCGGGCGTCCTGCGCGCCAAAACATCGAGATCGATATCTTTCGAGAGCGGTTTGCCTCTGGTGTGAACCTTCAAGATGCCGAGCCGACCGATAAGATCGGGTCTATCGACGACGATCTGACGGTCGAACCTGCCCGGGCGCAACAGCGCCGGGTCGAGAATATCCGGCCGGTTCGTGGCTGCAATCAAAATAACGTTATCTTTGATATCGAAGCCGTCCATCTCAACCAGAAGCTGGTTGAGCGTCTGCTCGCGCTCGTCGTGACCGCCGCCAAGGCCGGCACCCCTGTGCCGCCCGACAGCATCGATCTCATCCATAAAGATGATACACGGTGAGTTTGCTTTGGCCTGCTCGAACAAATCGCGTACGCGCGATGCCCCAACACCGACAAACATCTCTACAAAATCGGAACCGCTGATCGAGAAGAACGGTACGCCCGCCTCGCCCGCAACGGCTCGCGCCAAGAGCGTTTTACCCGAGCCTGGAGGCCCGTACAACAAAACGCCTTTTGGAATCTTTGCACCGAGCGCCTGGAACTTACTCGGATTCGCCAAAAACTCTTTGATTTCCTCTAATTCTTCGACAGCTTCATCAACGCCGGCGACATCCTTAAACGTCACCCGCGGCTGGTCTTTGCTAAGGCGCTTGGCCTTGCTCTTGCCGAACGACATAACCTTATTGCCGCCACCCTGCATCTGCTGCAGCATAAACATCCAGATCGCAAGGATTAGGACAAACGGCAAGAAGTTCAGCGCAACCGACAGCCAGACTGTTTCTTTTTGAGGATCGACGGTAACCGCAACGTTATGTTTCGTCAAGTTGTTGATCAACTGATCGTCTTGTGACGAATAGAAGAGCGTAAATTTTCCGCCCTTTTCGAAATTGGTTTTATATTGACCGTCGATCCGGTGATCTTTGTCAAAAAGTGTGACGCTTGCCACGTGACCTTGATTCACCTGCTTCATGAACTGGCTATACTCAAGCTGGTCCGGTTTTGCAGCAGGTTTAAGCGCCTGGGTTGCAAAAAGAACTACTAGTAGGAGAATCAGAAACCAGAAGCCGGCGCTCCTAAATAACCTTTTCAAACAAGCTCCTCCTCATAATTTTCATACATCAAATGCTATCACAATTGATGCAGCTGGACAATTATTACGGCGTGTCGTCGGTTTCGTAAGCTGAGCGCCGCAGTGTACCGATAAACGGCAGGTTACGGTATTTTTGAGCATAATCAAGACCGTAACCTACCACAAATGTATCCGGTACAACAAACCCGGGGTACTTGACGTCTATCGGCACCCTTTGCTTGCCCTCTTTCACAATAAATGAACATACTTCAAGGCTCGCCGGCCGACGAGAATTCAGATTCTTAAGAAGGTAATTGAGCGTCAAACCGGTATCCAGGATATCCTCAACGATAAGTATGTCTTTGCCCTCGATACCGTCATCGAGATCTTTGAGAATTCGAACAACGCCCGAGGTCGTCGATGCTGAACCGTAACTTGAAATCGCGATAAAGTCCGTTTCAACGTGAATGCTCATAGCGCGCATTAGATCTGCTAAGAACACAAAGGCTCCACGCAGAATACCGACCATAAGCAACTCTTTATCGCGGTAATCACCGCTGATTTGCCTGCCGAGTTCTTCAACCCTCTTCTGGATCTGGTCTTTCGATAACAAAACTCCTTCGATATCGCCCATGAGGGTCTGCTCGCTTACGTGAGTGTTCATTATTCCTCCATCGTAGACGCTACCACTATCCTATATCACCAATTAGGCCCAGGTAAAACCAATAAGCCTTAATCTTTTGGTCGAAGTTTTAACGTGAGCACGCGCCGCGTGTCCGCGGTCACCTTGAATCGCTCATCGATGCGGAACCCCGCGACCCATACAATCGTATCATCGGCTGCTACTATCGGCACATTATCTCGCTTTCTGCGAGGTACTTTCTCGTCGACGAAAAAGTCTTGCAGTTTTTTCTCGCCCGTCATGCCGAGCGGCCGAAACGTGTCGCCGGGTTTGCGTGTCCGTACTCTGAGTGTACCCGGCAGGGTATCTGCGTCAAGGTGTGCAATGCCGCCGTTTTGCCCGAACACTAGCTCAGCCGGTGTTTCATACCTGGCATCGATTACAATATCGAGCTCATCGATCTTGTTAGTGCCCGGCACCTCTAACAGTATCGGCACTACTCGCGGTGGTGCGTACATGTCTCGCGGCGCGCACACCAGCCATTCGTATTCCGAGAAAATGATAATGTTGCCCGGAAGTTCTACTTCGATGCGCGCCGGTGCGCTTTCGAGCCCATTTATAATCGCTTCGATATGCTTAAACTCGATACCGTATAAATCACCCTTTACCTGGCGAATACACCGGCGTATCAAACGACGCCGAATCGATACCGCTTGGGCCAGCACCCCCTGAACCGGAACGCGCACCGTATTGTCTTCGAACTCACCGAGCTCCCCAAAAATGCGCTCGGTGAGTTCATCGAGGTGCGTGTGGTCTGCGCGCACGACCTCGATCGTTGTAAGAATCGATCCCTTAAACCGCGGATTATAGCTCTCTAGAAGCGGTATTAACTCGTGGCGCAGTTTATTGCGCAGAATCGACGTGTCTTCGTTTGACGCATCGGTTCGATACGGGAGGTTGTTTTCTTCAAGAAACGCAAGAATTTCATCTTTGGTGAGTTCGATGAACGGCCGGATGTAACGACCGCGTACCGGCAACATTGCCCGCAAGCCATCAAGACCGGCACCGCGCACGAGACGCATGAGAAACGTCTCAACCTGATCGTCCGCATGGTGCCCGAGTGCGACCCTGTTACATTGTTGCTCGGCGGCAAGCTCGTCCATCAACCGGTAACGTGCTTCTCGGGCCGCCTCTTCGAGCGAGCGCTTTTCCTGTTGCGCGAGCGCGGGCACGTCAACCGCGCGTATTATCACCGGGACTTGGAGCTTGTACGCAAGTTCCTCGACAAACCGAGCGTCTTCTTGAGCTGCCGCACCGCGAATCTCGTGGTCAAGATGAAACGCAATTAAGGTAAGATCGTATACTTCCGCAATGTGGGCAAGAAAATACAGCAGTGCAACCGAGTCCGGGCCGCCTGAGACAGCCACAAGCACGTGATCGCCTTTGTCGAGCATCTGATATTTCTGGATGGTCGCGAGCGCGCGGTCATACAACCGGGTTTGAGCCAACCTAACTCCTCAACATGGAACATAGAAGCCAGTAGCCGATATTTATGAAATCGACTACTGGCGTTGATTCTATCCAACTAATATACCCACGGGGAGGCTGCTTAGCGCGAACAAAACATCAGCGCTTCTTGTCAGCCACATGGCATTCTGGCATGTGAGCTATTATAAGCCTTACGGCTCAACTCTCTTGTAGAACTCCTGACCGCCTTCCACCATTTTAGCGATAACGCCGCCTTTGATTGGATTCCGGTCCGTGTCGATGGTGAATGTGCCGGTTACGCCCTTGTAGTTCTTGATTTTTGCAAGCGCATCCCGCACCGCTATCGGATCGTCGGAGTTCGCGTTCTTAATCGCCTGAACAATCAGGTTTACGGCATCGTACGCAAGCGCAGCCGATGGGCCCGGCTTGCCGCCGTAATCGCCTTCATAGGCTTTCGAGAACTCCTGCACGAGCTTGTTAGGATCCTCAGGAGTAAAGTGATCCGACATGAAGGTGCCGACCGCGGCATTTCCGGCAATTTCCTCGAGTTTCTGACTGTCCCACGTATTAGTACCGAGGAATATACTCTTAATGCCCATCGCGCGGGCTTTTTTCATGATTACCCCGGCATTGTCCTCTAATTCCTGGATAAACAATACATCCGGTTTTTCCTTAGCGACTTGTTCAAGGTACGGATCAAACTTGGTGTCCTTATGATCGTGCGTCTGCATCGAAGAAACTTTGCCGCCGTACTTTGCAAACTCTTTCTTAAAGTTCTCGGATAAGGTTTTCCCGTCTAGGTCGGCCTTGTCGTATATAATCGCCGCTGTCTTGGCTTTGAGGTCTTGTGCGGCAAATCGTGCCAGAATCGTTCCCTGGTATGTGTCGACAAAACATGCCCTGAAGATGAAATTACCAAGTTGCGTAATATTTGGTTCCGATGCCCTGATGGTCATCATCGGTATCTTATTGATATTTGCGACGGGGCCCGCCATAATGGCCGACTCGTTCGTGTACGGACCAACGATTGCGGTAACTTTCTGCACGGCATAGTTAGCGGCTGCAGACTGCGCCACATTGCCGTTCGATGTATCGTCGCCGGGAAGCACCTCTATCCTGCGTCCCCCGAGGACACCGCCCTTCATATTAATCTGATCGGCCGCTAGATCGATAGCATTCTTACACAGCGGGCCGTATTGCCCGAACTCGCCCGCCATTGGCAGAATTACCCCGATTTTAACTGTTTTTAGCTCTACTGTATTTTGCCGAGGTAGCGGCGCAGAACAACCGGTTACAGCGATTACCAATGCGGCAATAACGATAATTACGGGAAGAAAACGTTTTGACACAATGCCTCCTAAACCTGCTCACAAGCTGTATGTTCCTGTTTGCACAATCTGGTTTACTACACACTTGATAGAATTACCAGACTCGCATTTATAATACGCTGAGTAAATTTATAAGTCAAAGATTGACCGGCAATTATGACGCTGTTAATTAGAATAGCGGCCGGTTAATGATAAAGGTAACCGCGATAACTATGAGGAAAAGGCCGCAGACGAATAGAATTCCGCGATAGATTTTGTCGTTTAGGAACCGCGCCCCCGTTCCGATAGCGTACGCGATGAGACCGTACCATATAAAATCACCGAGGATATGGCCGACATAGAATCCACCCAAACCCAGCGCTCCATACTTGAGCGATGCCAGTACATATGCTGCGCCGATGGTTGCCCACCAGAGAATCCAGTAGGGGTTTGATACGCTGGTGGTAATTCCCTGCAAAATTGGCCCGAGCGGGCCCAGTCGAAGCTGCGCACCCTCATCATGCAGGTTAAGAGATACCCGGCCACGATAGCTGTCGGTGACCAAACCATATCCCATCCATAACAGAAACCCGCCGCCAAAAACACCGATAGCCCTGATAATTGTGGGATTCTTGAGGATCGTGTAGAGACCCAGGGTAAAACCTATGACCAGAACTAGCTCGAGAATTGAGTGTCCGACCATCAAAAATAGCGCCGCGCGTTGCCCCTTCTTGACTGATTCACTGATGGTTACCGTAAGAAGCGGGCCCGGCATCATAGCGCCTGAAAAAGCAACGAATAACGCGGATGTAAATATGGTCAGAAGTTCCAATTACACCTCCCAAAGTATCTAATAAAAAGCTAGCAGAACAACAGGCGTTTCGCAAATATTGCGGCATGCTTACTTGTTGATGGCGGCCTTGCGTGTCGCACGCAATTATCTTAGCAACTGGAGCAGGTGCGTGATGACAAAAAAACAGCGGAAGCACTCTCACATAACGCAAAGCGCTTCCTCAATTCTACACATGTTTTCGTATAGCTTATGATGACCTTTCGTCGTGGCAGATTCACGGCCATCGTTTCTCTAGCGTTAATGCCGCAAAGGATTGGGATAAACCTGCGATGCGGTTTTTTGAGTGCTTGCGGCAAATAGCGTACATTCTGTACAGCGGCTCTTATCGTTTCTCCTGCAGCATGGCACGTTGTTTACTTCCCAGCAGTTCAAGCCGCATTTATATGCACTGCAGCTGTGATAGTGGCTTGCCGGGCACTTCTTGAGATCCGAGCATTTGCTTCTTCTTTTCTCGCTCAGATAATATACGTTCAACTCGCGCCTCCTACCGCAAGATATGTAAACGAAAAGTATCTCGCTATGTATACTTTACCATATTATGGGAGTTATTGCCAGCATTACTTACCATTATTATCCATATTATTGATATCTGGGCAGTGACACAAAGTGCGCCGAATCTATAGGTCGAACAGCCGTTATATAAGCAAGCGCGCACATAATGCTAAGGGAAGTGTACACTGTTGAGGTCTAGTGTTTATTGCAGTTGTTGTTCGCATTTAATGAGGCAGCTACAAATTAGTATGGGGTGGCTATTAAACGGCTAGAGGCTAAGATTTACGCTATGTTCTACTAAGACCGCAGCGACCGACACGAGAACGATTAACACTATGATACTCAATATAATCATCAAGTTTTTTATCCTACTACTCATGCTATCCCTTATCAACCTAAAAACCTGAGTAGCGACTGCACACTACCATAGTTTGAAATTATTGTTACTAATTACCTTAATCCTAATTTTAATTAATGTCATGCCCTTAGTCAATGAAGAAATTATCCTTAAGAGAGTGCGAGAGACTAAAAAGGGGGGAGGAAGAGCTCGGCAGCAGAACAAACCGGAAACCCTGAAGGAGAGCTTAGAGATGAGAGATGGAGCCCTTCCTCACTTTCAATATCGGCATCTGCATTGAAAGCTGAAGAGCGCACTTTATGTGGACGAAGCCCTCAGGCCCCTATAAATTCTCGAGTCGTTCCCGTGGACTCAGAATTTCTGTAATTCTAATACCGAAGTTGTCGTCGATAACGACAACCTCGCCGCGTGCGATGACCTTCCCATTTACCAAAAATTCAACCGGCTCGGATGCAAGCTTGTCGAGCTCTATAACCGATCCCTTGCCAAGCCGCAAAATCTCTTCAATTGTCATCGTGGTCTTGCCAAGTTCGATAGATGCGTCGAGCATGACATCGAGCAGCAACGAGATATTGTTGTTTGTGCCGCCGATTGTTCTGGTCCCTGGTGATTCCAGTATGGCGCCAAATGTTGCCATCTGCATATCCGGGGCTGGGGCTGAGATTGGAGGCACATACATATCCTGAGGTATATCAAGAGGTGCAGCCGGTTCATTGTCTGCCATGGCTAACGACATAGCCTCTTCAAGCGGCATGCTCTCAGCAACTTCACTTACGGCCGGTGTCTGTTCGTTAAGGAGAAGCTCTATGATCTGGCTGCTGAGGCTAACCGGCAACAGGTAACCTGTGTTTACTGTGCTTTCCGGCAGCGTGAGAGTCGTCGCAACGCTAAGCAAATTACCCTCAGGATACAAAAACCCTACGCTGGAGAACCCGGATTCATCTTGTAACACGATTGTATCGACCGTGGAACAGTCAATTTGATGCCCCATGCTCTCAGCAAACGCTGTCATTGCCTGGGCAACCGCGCCATTAATCATATTCCGAAGGTTTTCGAGAATTACCTCATCATCCGCACCGACTGCTTTGGCTTCTTCCGGCACAGCAAGGTCGAATATCACGGGCAACCCATTACCGCTAATAAAAAGAAAGAATTGACCCTGTAGCGCCGATGCACAGTTAAGTTGTACTAGTAGAGCCGGTGTTTCAATTTTGGTTGGAAGCGATCCGAGGCCGACCACTTCCACCTCTGAAACACCCATACTAACAGGAGCGTCCAGTTTTTCGCTAAACATTTGCAAGACCGACGACGTGATAAGATCACAGATCTCACCGATAGCGCTCTTTTCTATATCCGTGAGTTCTAACCCTGCTTGCGGTACATCTTCAACAGCTGGTTCTGCTTTTTTTCGTGGCATAGTACGACTCCTTAACTGACTACCCTTGTGGCCCTAACTGCCAATCTTTTTCCGATAACCCCCGGTTGTGCGTAGAACTTAAGCTTTCCGTTTACTAACACCTGTACATCGTGATTTGCCGACGTATCGATTTGCACGGAATCCCCCGGTTTAAGGCCGAGCAAATCGTTAATACTGATTTTTGTCTGGCCGAGCTGAACCGATACGGGTAAGTTTACACAGCTGATATTCTCTCTAATATTGCGATTTCCCTTGCCGTCGGATTCTCTTTGTTCAAATTTCGCTGAAAACCAGACCTGCCTTGAGAGTTTCGGCATGATGCTTTCAAGCGTAAGATATGGCAGGCAGACGCTCATAGCACCGGTCGACTCACCGATCCTAACCTCAAGCGTTGCGATCGCCACAATTTCATTTGGCGGCACAACCTGCAACAACTGTGGGTTTGTCTCCAAAGACTCAATTTCCGGTTCAATATCGAAAATCTCAGACCACGCCTGACGAAATGCAAACAGTATCCTGTCGGCAACCTTACGAATAATTACCGTTTCGATTTCGGTAAGATCGCGAACTTTTGTGGGCTGATCGCCCATGCCACCAAGCAATCTATCGAGTATGAGAAACGTAAGTTCGGGGCTTATCTCGAGCACGGCACTACCGGGCAGGCTCTTCATTTTGAAGGTAATAAGCGCGCTTGGAGTCGGCAGTGATTCCACGTATTCACCAAATGATTGCTGCTCGACCGAAGCTAAACTAAAGTTAATGCTCTGGCGAACATAGACAAACAGGGCGGTTTTAAGGTGACGTGAAAAGCCTTCGTAGATGAGCTCCATGGTGCTCAAGTGACTTTTCGAGAATTTATCGGGGTGCCTAAAATTGTAGATACGAACGTGCCTAGGCCCCCCGGCTACAATCATGGAGGGCTGCTCATCCTCAAGGGTCTCTAAACTTACCCCAGATGAGGCTGACGTCAAGAGGGCGTTAATCTCGTCTTGCGTTAGCGTCCCGGCCATGGTTATCTCCTACTGTAGCTATAGTATATCTGTTACTGCATAATGAACGTTGTAAAGTAGACACGTTCAATTTTACCATAGCTAAGTAGAGAATCTACCGCCTTTTTAATCTCAACCTTAAGCTTTTCTCGTCCTTGCTGCCCGGATATGTCCTCAATCGACTTAGAACCGATGATTGTTATGATCGTATCGTTGATTTGAGGTTTCCTATCCGTGATTTCGGTCTCGAGTTCTTTCTTTCCGGCTTCGATCTCAAAAGCGATCGCAATCTGCAGGTAGTTGGCTCCGCCTGTAAGATTAACGGTAAAGGAGTCAAGCGTAATAAACGTCCCGGCTTTCTTTTCTGCCGCTTTGGTTTCCTCTTGTTTTGTTGCGGCACTGCTCTGCGTAACCTTGGTGATTACGAGGGCCGTGCTTATCGCAAGTATAACAACGAGCACAATAAGCAGCGGTATCTTGAATTTGAAGAAACCGAGTTTCTGTTTCTCTACGCCCTCTTGCGGCTGTTGAGGAGCTTGTTCTTCGTTTACCTTAGTATTTTCTGATTCTGCCATTCACATCACCTAAACACTCGATAGACTTGCTAGCATACGGTTGTTTGCATAATGCGATTGGTGATAAAACGTAAGCTGCGTTGAAGTACGGGATATTTAGTGCGGATAATTTAATTGCTATGCGCTTTCCTCATTATGGTAGCAATGATCCTCGTAGACCACGAGCCGCAATCCCCCGGAAGTCCGGTAGAATTCGCTAATCAACTCGGCAATCTCTTCGGGCGTTTCTTTAACCATATAGCGCTTGTTGTTTATGAGGGTTACCACTGTATCGGGCTTTGCCTCAACAACTTCGATTAAACTTGCGTTAATTGTGAATTCGCTACCATCTAGCCGAGTAAGCTTTACCACAATGTGCTCCTAAAACTATAGATATATCTACAAAATTGCTACCTGTGACTTATGCCACGTTATTTTTATCGGCAGGAACCCCCTCTGACCTTAGTAATAAATGGTAAAAGCAGCTACGGGGCACTTGCATGCCCCGTAGCTCATCTTCTCGTATAAGCTGATTATGCTTTACTTACGCGACTTATCGCTTAAGGTTTACAAGCTCCTGCAGCATTTCGTCGGATGTTGTGATGATTCGTGAATTCGCCTGGAAGCCGCGCTGTGTAATGATCATACTGGTAAATTCGCGCGAAAGATCGACGTTTGCCATCTCGAGCGCGCCGGATACAAGCGATCCGGTGGCAGCCGTTGTAGGCGCGCTGTAATGAATCTCACCGGAGTTGTTCGATTGCCTGAACATCGTGCCACCGGTATGCATCAAACCGGCCGGGTTGGCGAAGACGGCGAGGGCGATACGGCCGAGTTGCTTGTTCATACCGTTGGTAAACGTGCCGGTAACAGTGCCGTCGACACTGATCGAGAAGTTCTCGAGCGCGCCCATCGGGAAACCGTCCTGGTACTGGGCTTTGATGTCGGATTTTGCCCCCGACGTACTCCCCGATGCGAATTGGATTGCTTTAGTGAAATCCATACCACCCGGGTTTGCCTGCGTGTATATAGGCGCCGGTACAACAATGTTGCTCGCGCCGCTTCCCGGGTTGATGGTGAGCGCCGGTACGGTTGATAATGCGGTTGTGTCAAACGAGCCGTCGACGTTAAAGTGAAGTGTGCCGGCACCGCCGGATACGACTGCTGCCGGCGCGACCGGGGTTATTGCGTACGTCCATGTATTCGCCGCTGTTTTCGTGAACAAAAACGAAAGCGGGCATGCTTTACCTTGCGAGTCGAAAATCTGCGCGGTTGCGCTTGCGGTTGTGCCAACCGCCGAGCTTGCGTCGAGGTTGCCGGTAAAGGCAACGTTCGTCGTCGATTTTGCGAGCATTAACTGACCCATCGGGATACTAATGTGCGTCGGGGTCATGCTGGCATCGATGGTATCCGGCTTCGCCGGATTGTTATTGTTCAACCAACCCATGACATAGTAGCCGGTTGCCGGGTCCACCAGGTCTTTCTGCAGGTTGACATCAAACGCGCCGACACGAGTATATACCTTGCCTTGCCCGGTGTCCAGGGCGAAAAAGCCCTCTCCCTGAATGGCGACGTCGCTCGATTTACCGGTAGTCTCGAGTGACCCCTGGGTCATAAGCGTGTCAACCGAGCGGACCATCATACCGAGACCGGCTTCTTGCGGGTTTGAACCGCCAAGACCGTTTGACGGGGCGCTGGCGGAGCGCATTAACTCGTAGACCTGATCTTGAAACGTGACGCGGCTTCCTTTAAAGCCGACGGTGTTTACGTTGGCAATATTATTGCCGATTACGTCCATCCGGGTCTGGTGATTTCGAAGACCCGAGACGGCACTAAACATTGAGCGCATCATAGCGCATCGACCTCCCTAAATGTTTACATGGTTTTTTGGCGTGTGGTGAACTGGTCGCCCAAGTTGCTTCAGTCGATCGGCAACTCATGAACTTCCTCAGAGAGGTCCAGTTCAAAAGCGTCTTACATTACTACTGCGCTATCGATGTTGGTAAAAACATTCTCTTTGATGCTTTTATCATCGACAGCCGTAATGACGGTTTTATTCTTTACGCTCACCACAAGAGCCACATTGTCGACGAGAACGAGCGATTCTTTGGCACCCTTCTTCGCCGCTTTCTCTACGCCGGAGTTAATCCGGTCGAGCTGCGATTCGGTTAGCTTGATATTTCGTGCATCCAGACGCGCCTTTGCATGGGCTGAGAACGTGACGCCCTCGATTTGCCCCACCAGGACATCCTTAAATAATGGGCCGTCCGGCTTTTTAGTTGTAGGTTGCGCAGTTTTTCCGGGTCTTACTTTCTCAACCGGCTGCACAGGCGTCGGCGGCACGAATATCTTATCTACCATTGTTTCCCTCCTTTCGTACTAGTTATCGGCCATTATTATACGCTATTTAACTAGTTGTGTTATCGGTTGCTGTGCTTGTGTCCGGCTTATTGCTATTTGCCGCTGCGGTTGCCGCATAAACACGGGTAATATCAGAGAGACTAATCTCCTTGCCATCAACTATAAGCTTTGGCTCGCCATCGACGAATTTAACCTCAGTGGCCAGGCCGTTTACCGTAGCGGTATCGATTGTACCATCATTATTGGTATCTTCCCCTGTGGGGATATTAGCCTCAACATGCCAACCGATCAAGTTGCTAGCCTCGCTCATCTGCATGCGCTTAAACACCGTCTCCATTGTGGTGTTCAGGTTTTGCATCTGCTCGAGCGTGTTGAACTGCGCAAGCTGGGCGATGTACTCGGTATCTTTTGCCGGCGACAGCGGATCTTGATAGCGCATCTGGGTAACGAGCAGCTCTAAAAAGCTGTCTTTGCCCGTATTGTCGCCGAGCTTTACCTGGCCTTCGTTCGTCGTCGTCCTGGTCTTTTGTGTTGAGCTCGTATTCGTTGTTCCTGTTACAGCGTCTGTTGCCATACTTTTGTCACCTCCTTACGCGAGATAATTAACCGCCCTCAAACCATCGAGATTATAGGCAGCCTGTACGCTTTGGGCTTCTCGTACGGTAGATACTTGCTCGACCATGCCGTTACCGCTACGACGGTTAAACTGGCCGAACGGTTGGTTGTTACCACTGCGCTCCTGCCCGACAGATACATCGAAGTCCTGTACCTGCAACCCCTGGTTCTCAAGCGTTTGCTTCAGACTGGAAAGGTTGGCCTCGAGAATCTGCTTTATCTGGTGCGATGGTGCTTCAAGATACGCCTTCATCGCGCCACCTTCCATGATCAGGTGGATCTTAAGCTCACCCAAGTATTTCGGCTTAAGCTCGATCCTTGCTTCGCTCCTGCCATCAGCCACCAGTACATCGAATTTTTCAATGATTTGTTTGAGTATTTGGTCGGGATTGACCATTTGTACGAATGCCGGCTTTTGGGTGTTTGATACGGCGCTTGTGCTCGAATCCGCTAATCCCGCTGCGCTCGATACATCGGTGGTCGTTACGCTATACAGGGGCTGTTTTACCGTCGTCTCGGCAACCTTATCGGTGTCGCCTGCGGCCGAACCCTGAGGCGCGTCGGCATGCGCTTTGTCCCGTGCAGCTTGCGCCTGCATTCCGAAATCGCTGAGCGTACGCTTGGCACCGGCATGCTGTGCCGCAGGAGCGGTTTGCTCGCTGCTAGGTTTGGCATCGGATGTACCTGCTTGCGCGTCATTCATACCGGCATCGGTGGCCACCGGTTGCTGGAGAACGATACCCCCTGGCTCTCCGCCCGTAATGACATCCGAAGTGACCGCTTGCGAGGCTTTTGGCTGTGCGGTATTAGCCATATCACCGCCAGTTGTAGGCGTTATCACGCCCTGTAGCGCCCCTAGTTTCGCCATAATGAGCCCGGTGAGTGTTTCCTGATTGGTGCCTAACGCGGTCGTAGGGCCGCTATCGGCGTTTACGCTTTGCGATTGGGCCACGGCAAGAAGGTCTGCAATAAGCTTACTGTAGAGTAGGTTGAGGTCGTCTTTTGAGAGCGCGTTGGTGTCGCTTGACTGCAGGCTTATCTTGAGCTTGAGCTCTTCAGGCAGATTTTCGGCTAGGCCTTTAAGGCCATCCTGCAAACCGCCATCTTTAAGTAGTTCTTTAACCTCTACGAACAGCTTGGCCAGCATTGTATCGGCTTGCGAGCTTTGCGGTGTACTCAAACTCGAAATAATGGTATCGAGAAGCGGCGCCATATCGGATATCGTAGCGGCCGTTGTGCCGGTCTGCTGATTGCCTGCAAGAAGTTGCGACATCATACCTGCAAGTTTCTGGCCGAGCATCGCCAGAAGCCCCGACATACTATTGAGGCCATTAAGCTCTGTCGAAGTAAGCCCTGCAAGTTGACCGGCCCCCGCCGATAACAGCTGCGTTTGCTGAGTAAGATTGCCCTGGTTGGACAAGCCGGCCAAGATACTCATGAGGGACGCATTCTGACCGCTGCCCGGTAAGCCGCCTTGCAGCTGGGCTACGATGTCCCCAAAGAGAGCGCTAAACACATCGCCTTCACCGGTCTGCGTTGACCCTGTACCGCCTGAGCCCTGAGTTTGCGCTATGAGGGTTTGCGTCATCTGAATATCTAGAATGTTCATCGTGTCACCTCCTTTCGTTTGTTCTCTATCGTTACTGGTCATGTAACCCCAGCATTTTACTTAAGTTAGCCGCTCGTTTGGCGTCCATAGCGGCGAGCACTTGCGCCGCGGAGTCTGTCTTCATTAAGCTCAAGATGGCAACAGCTTCATTGTCATTTAGCTTTGCGAGGATAGCCGCCGCTTGCTCGGCGTCCATGCTTTCATATATTCTCACGAGCTTCTTGAGCCTCCCTTGGGAGCTTAGCGATGTCGTGGTAGTCGCCGGCAAGGTTGTTGTTACTATTGGCGCCGTTGTCGTTGTAGTCGTTGGCGCCAAAGTCGTCGTCGTTGTCGGCGTACCTTTCTTATTATCGGCAACTTGTGTCTTTTTTTCCGTTGTCGAAGAAGTATTCGTGTCTTTTTCCGCATCTTGTTTATTATTCTCTTGCGTCTTTGTCGCTGTTTGTTTGGCCGTGGTCTTAGTCTTTGTCCCTCCGATGACGCCTGTATAGCGGAGCGTTCCCGCCAGGACAATCGCATATATAACGACCATAATCGCTGCCAAGACTATTCCGTTTTTTTGCTTCTTATCCGTATTTGCTGCCAAATCGGTAACCCCTTATAGTTCAATTACCCTTTAAAGCTCCGAGGCGCGATGCATGATTTTCGCTACATATGCTTGGGTTTCTCTAAACGGCGGTACCCCGCCGTAACGCTTCACGTTACCCGGCCCGGCATTGTATGCTGCGAGCGCAAGCTCTGTTGATCCAAACCTATTGAGCATCATCTTTAGATATTTACAACCACCGTCGATATTCTGCGCCGCGTCATACGCATTGCTAACGCCCATCGACCGGGCTGTTGCCGGCATGAGCTGCATGAGACCGGCGGCGCCTACCTGCGACCGAGCGCGTGAGTTAAAACCCGATTCCGCCTCAATAACAGCCGTAATAAGGCTCGGATCGAGACCGTACTTGGCCGCAGCGTTTTGAATGAGTCCCGCATATGCTGAAGCCTTCCCCGGCATATTTAGTTCTGCCGCAGCACTCGCGCTCTTCTGCGAAGCCTGGGCAGCGGTAGGTGCGTTGTTCGATATGCCGGCTGCTTGACTTGTAGCAACTTGACCGAGAATCGAAGCAAAATCCGTCGATTCACCCGACGTAGCATCGGTCGGTGTTAATAGCGGATCAGTCGTGATTCCGGTTGCCGATGCCGGAGTGGTCTGCTGCATTGAAGAAGCGCCGAAACGACTTTGTATCTCCTGTATACGGTTCATTACGTTCGTAATGTCACTTAACATAGCAGCACCCTTAAAACGTTATGTCGCGCCTATAGCGTACGGTCGCGAGCTCATCTATCGAATTTTGCTCTACCTTTTCCGACTCGTGCCGGTATTCCTCGTATTGCTTATCGTGGAGCTTCTCGAGTACTTTCTTATCTTTCGTTGTATCGAGTAGGCGCTCTTGGGCTCCCCTTACTTCTTGTGCGAGCTGCTCCAGCTTAAGTATTTGCTCCCCGATGATTTTTTTGAGCCGTTCGATGTAGTTGGTATATACTGTTGCTTCGGCGGCATCGACGGCTACCTGCTGTTTTTGTCTGATCTCTTCCTGCAGATCAGCGAGCCGTCCTTGTAGTTTTTCAAGCAGCCGGTTTTCCGCTTCAAACAGCTGCTTGATATCTGCAAGCTCCTTCTTTGCGATATCTTCCTTCTTCTGGCGATGATGAAGGACCGGCTGTAATTTGAACTTAAACTTTTCCACCTATGCCTCGTTTATTGCTGCGTCATAATAGTGCGTGTCTTATTCCATTTATCTGCTGTTTTTTTTGTTCGCTAGCCGGCCGCCGTTAATGCGCGGTCGCCGAGAATATATTTAATAGATCATTTACCGTTGCCGTAAAATCTTGTCGTTCATCTACCGCCTGCCGTAAAAAGAAATTAACCTCGTCTATCAGTTCGATCGCGTAATCGATTCGCGGGTTGCTCCCGTTTACATACGCCCCGATGTTAATCAGGTCTTCGGCTTCACGGTAAGTTGCCAGTACGTCGCGCAGCTGCCCGGCTGCCGTTATATGCCCGCGGCTGACGACGTCAGGCATAACCCTGCTCACGCTTTGCAAGACATCAATGGCCGGATAGTGGTTCTGCGATGCGAGTCTTCTTGACAGGACAATATGGCCGTCCAAGATACCGCGGACCGCATCGGCTATCGGTTCATTCATGTCATCAGCCTCTACCAGGACGGTATAGAGGCCGGTAATGCTGCCCTGCTGCCCGGTCCCGGAACGTTCAAGCAATTTCGGCAGCAAAGCAAATACCGATGGCGTGTATCCCCTGGTTGCAGGCGGCTCACCGATGGCGAGGCCCACTTCGCGCTGGGCCATCGCAAAACGAGTCACCGAATCCATCATGAACATGACGTCTTTGCCCTGGTCGCGAAAGTACTCGGCGATAGCCGTTGCCGTAAAAGCCCCTTTCAGGCGAATCAGCGCCGGCTGATCGGATGTGGCGACAATAACCACTGAGCGGGCAAGGCCCGCTTCCCCCAAGTCTTTCTCAATAAAGTCGCGAACCTCGCGACCGCGCTCACCAATCAGACCAATTACGTTTACGTCAGCTGTTGTGTTGCGGGCAATCATGCCCAACAGCGTACTTTTACCGACACCGCTACCGGAAAATATACCAATCCTCTGGCCTTTACCACAGGTCAGGGTGCCGTCCATCGCTTTTACGCCGACCGCTAAGTGATCGCGAATGCGCGCTCTTCTAAGCGGGTCCGGTGGTTTGCTGTAAAGCGGGTAGTCCTTCATAGTAAGCACCGGACCACCGTCATCCATCGGGTGCCCGAGACCATCGAGCACTCGTCCAAGAAGCGTCTCGCCAACCCCGATTGAAAGCGACTTGCCGCTCGCAATAATCTCGCTTCCGGGTTTTATCCCGCTCATCTCACCGAGCGGCATCAGCAATACCCGGTTTTCCTTAAAGCCCACGACTTCAGCTGCAACCGGCGGTACGTTACGTGCAATCTGGATATGGCACAGCTCGCCGACTTGCGCAGCCGGCCCTTGTGATTCTATAACCAAGCCAACGACCTGGGTTACCTTGCCGTTTTGCTTAATCGGTGTGGTCATCCGTACGACGTTACTGAACTTTGCAAAATCAGGCTCTTTAACCTCAAGCTTACTCATCGTTCGTGACTTCTTTCAGCGCTTGCTCCAGCTGCCCGAACTGCGATTGAATGCGTGCGTCGACGTTCCCCGAGGCCGTTTCAAGAATACAGCCACCGCTTCGTATCCGGCGATCCATAACGACCTCGATCTTTTGCATGCCATCGATAGCGGCCATAAGGTCTTCTTTGTGCGCTTTCATTATCTCCACATCGCCCGGGTTGACGCGAATGCGCACATGCTCGCGCTCTGCGGTCAGAGTACATGCTCGCTTGGCAATGCCGACGACAGCCTCTGGTTTAAGTTCTATATGCTCGTCGACGACTTTCTCAGCGATTTGTACCGCCAACTCGACGACATTTTCTTCGTAACTGCGGATGATCCGCCATTTCTCTTCAAGCGCCTGTTCGGCTATAGAGCCGATCAGACTTGCTGCCTGCGCCATCTCGGCGTGTACCATATCAACGCCTACCTGGAGCCCCTTCTGATACGCCTCTTGCTCGATTTGTTGGGCTCTGATCATGGCGTCGTTTATTATCTGCTCTGCCTTTTGTTTCGCGTCGTCGATAAGCGCAGCATAGCCAGGATGACTCTCGGGCAGCATCCCCTGTCCTAAAACAGGACCAGCCTCAAGCTCCCCAAAATGGGCCGCTTTGATGTGACTGTCGCTGCGAATAACTTTAGACAACAATCTCTTCCTCTCCGCCGCGAGCGACGATAATCTCGCCGTCTTCCTCGAGGCGTCGTACGGTGTTGACGATTTCTTGCTGTGCTTGCTCGACGTCTCTCAGGCGTACCGGGCCGAGGAACTCCATATCCTCACGCAGCATCTCGCCTGCGCGCTGCGACATATTTGCAAATACTTTCTCTCGGAGGTCTTCGTTCGCAGTTTTGAGTGCAAGCGCGAGCTGTTTGGAGTCGACTTCGCGGAGCACGCGCTGTACCGCTCGATCCTCGAGGGTGATAACATCCTCGAAAGTGAAGAGCTTGCGGCGAATCTCATCGGCAAGCGTCGGGTTTTCGTCCTCCATGACCTCTAAGATAGCTCGCTCGGTACCACGATCGACCGAGTTAAGAATTTTTACCGTTGCATCGATACCGCCAACTGTCGAGTATTCTTGCCCTCGTGCCAGAGACGATATTTTCGATTCAAGGACACTCTCAACCTCGGAGATAATATCAGGGGTCGTGCGGTCCATAAGCGCAATGCGTCGAATAACCTCAGCCCGTAAGTTCGTGCTGAGTTGCTTTACGATTACGGAAGCCTGCTCCGGCTTCAGGTGCGATAAAACGAGCGCTATTGTCTGTGGGTGCTCGTCTTCCAAAAAACTATAGATTTCGTTAGGGTCGGCGTTGCGTAAGAAGTGAAACGGTGCGATCTCCATCGTTGCCGTCAAGCGCTCGATAATCTCGCGGGCTTTCGATTTACCGACGGCTCGCTCGAGCATATCGGTTGCATACTGCAAGCCACCTGACGTAATGAAGCCCTGGGCTTGGTAAATGTCGCCGAACTCCTTCATCACCGTATCGGTGACATCCTGCGGCATCTTCTCGACGTGCGCAATCTCGGCGACCAGAATTTCGACCTCGAATTCGCTGAGTCGCTTAATAATCTGAGCCGAAATATCCGGTCCAAGCGCAAGAAGTAGCACTGCTGCCTTTTGTCTATCGGGTATGCTGGTTCGCGTGTTTCTCGCCCGCAGTTTATTCCCTGCCATAATTATCTACCTCTATGCTACGTATTAAGCCACAATTTTAGCAGCTGAGCGACGTCTTGCGGCCGCTCTTTGGCAAGGTTTTGCAGCTCTTCCCTTGCAAGCTGGCGTTTCCGTTGCTGGATTGCCATTTCTTTCTTCTTCTCAGGCGTTAGGTCGCTATCAATGGTTATATCGTCAAACTCTGCTGCCGTGAGACCCGACACGCTAAGCTGCGAGATAGGTTGCCCGATAAAATTTTCCTGGCGGTGCCCGCTCGACTGCATGCCGGATAGCACCTTCCTGACAACAAAGAGTGCAACTATCAATAAAACGGCCACCAGCGCGTACTTTGCGATATTGGCGTACAAGTCCTGCTTCTGCGCATCGGCCATCGCTTTTTCTTCTTTCTTAACCCACGCGGTGTCGAACGGCACGCTGCTTACCGTAAGCACGTCACCTCGTGTCTTATCGAGACCTGCCGCTGCTGAGACCAGGCCTTCTATCGTCTTGTTCTGGATCGGTTTCGTGCCGTCGTTGTTGACGACAACTGCCACCGAAAGCTTCTTAACCTCACCCGGAGGTTTAACTTCATGTTCTTCGACCTCGGTCGGTTTATAGTTTGTGGTTGTTTCCTTGCGAGAATAATTATTCGATTGCGTGCTCTGCGTCGTCGCAGGATATGTGGTACTTGCCTGGGTATTTGTGGATGTTGAGCCTGAGGTTTGCCCGGTAACACCGGCTACGCCACCGGGCGGCGACCCCGGTCCGGTAAATTTTTCGGTTGATGATTGCTGGCTCATAATAACAGGGTTATCCCCTTGCTCGACCCGTTTGGTACTGGTTTCTTTCGATGTGAAATCGAGGCTCGCCGATACGCGCACAACGGCATTGCTCTCGCTCCCCAGCACTTTGCCAAGCATGGAGCCGATCGATTTTTCGAGGCTGCTTTCGTAGAGCTGCTTTGCCTGCAGCTGCGTCTTAGTATAGCCGCTCGCGATAGCCTCGGCCGAATCACCTTGGCCGTCGCTGAGCACATTACCGTCGGTATCCACCAGTGTCACGTTCTCGGGTTTTAGCCCCTCAACGCTTCGCGCAACAAGGTTCACAATACCCTGGACCTGGCCGCCCTGGAGTTTTATGCCTGCCTTCGGTTTAATGATAACCGAAGCGGTTGCCGGGTTTTGTTGATCGGTATAGAGAGACGATTCCGGTATTACAATATGCACCCGTGTACCTTCTACCTCATTAATTTGAGAGATCGTGCGGGCGAGTTCGCCTTCGAGCGCCCGGCGGTAGTTTACCTTCTGTTGGAAATCCGACATGCCGAAACTTGCATTGTCGAATATCTCAAAGCCGACCGTTCCCCCCTGTGGAAGCCCTTGCCCTGCTAGGGATATCCTGGTTTCGTATACTTTGTCCTGCGGCACCTCGATAATTGAAGACCCGTTCAGGCGATATGCTATCTTCTGCTCTTGAAGCTTAGTTACGATGGAGCTCGCATCTTCCGGGCTCAGATTAGAGAACAAGACGCCGTACGATGGGCGGGATACCCAATAAACCAGTGAAACCAGAGCAACCACAAACAGGACTACCGTGATTACGATAATCATTTTCTGGTTTATCTCAAGCTTACTCCACCCTACCTGGGCTTTTTCTAGTGTTGCAGCGGGTGTTGCCATCGGCTACCTCGATCGCTAGATCTGCATTCTCATTACTTCTTGATACGCTTCAACGACTTTATTTCTGAGTTGTATTGTGAGTTGCAGCGCGGTGCTGGCTTTTTCCGTCTCTATCATGACGTCGCTGATATCGATCTCACCTGCGACAAATTTCTGTACCGCATTGTCAGCGTTCTTCTGCATCTCATCTGTTTGCTTGATGGTATCGTTAAACATATCTGCGAACGATCCAATAGCCTTGGCGGATTGGCTTTCCGGCTGCTCTTTTGTGCCGATACTGATCGGCTTAATCAAAGACGGTGTGATTTGCATAATGCCCAGCCCTTCTCAACTATATCTCTAGTGATTTAACGGCCATGCTCTTAGCCGTACTCATGACTGTCACGTTTGCTTCGTATGCGCGTTGAGCTGAAACCATGTTTACCATTTCGGTTACGATATTGATGTTCGGCATTGCTACGTAACCGTTTGCATCCGCGTCGGGATGATTCGGGTTGTAGACCATCCTCGGTGTGCTCGAATCTTTTGCTATTCCAACTACTTCAACCCCTTGTTTAGCGGATGAAGTGGCATTCCCGAAGGCCTGTGCAAAGCTCTGGCCTTGCGGCGCCATAATCACATCCAGGCGGCGATACGGGCCGCCCTCAGCGGTGTGCGTCGTATTAGCGTTGGCAATATTGCTTGATATCGTATCGAGCCACAGACGATTTGCCGTAAGACCCGATGAACTAATACGCAGCGTAGAAAAAAGGCTCATCCTTATCTACCTCCGTTGATGACAGTTCGAAGCGTGCTGAAATGAGAGCCCATAAGCTGGGCCATTGCGTTATAGCGAAGCCCGTTTTCAGCAAGGTTCGACATCTCTTCGTCGATATCGACATTATTGCCATCTTCACGCATTGACGATGAATTGATCGTCGTAACTTTTGCCTGGACAGAGCTTACGTCTCGCCCGCCCGGCATGTGCTCTGGGTCGGTCGTTGTGAGTGTTGGCGTCATTTTGTTACGAACAGCGAGCTTAAACTCGTCCTCGAAGCTCACAGCCTGCTTCTTGTACCCGGGCGTGTTTATATTCGCTATGTTGCCGGCGATTACCTGCTGTCTGAGGGAAGATGCGCTTATACCTGTGCGCAACGCAGTGAAGGCGTCGTTTGAGAATAGGTCCCCTATCAATGTCTGTCACTCCCATGTGCTTCAACGTGCTCCGATGTCTCATGCGGCAAGCTACACAGCGGTATGCTGTGACCCTGCCCGACACGCACGACTTTCGTGATGCATGCCGTTGCGGTTTCGATTTATTCGAAACCGCCACCTGAAGCGATTAGTTTATCTACTAGTTCTTTTGGAAAACGCCATTCTTTGCCGATTTTCGTACCGGGGAGCTTCCTTTCCCTGGCCAGTCTGCATATCGTGATCTGGCTCATCTGCAGGTACTCGGCCAATTGTTTTGCAGTCATAATTTCGATTGTGCTGCTATTCATTACTCTCCCCCGGTTCGCACCGCTGCGTTTGCGGTTTCTTGCTTAGAAGAATAAGCAACGGCTTTGTTTATTGTAGAATAATTTTCGTTTCTATAGCAACTGATTAATTACATATTGGGCTATTTTATCGTTTATTATCGAATACTATTCTATGTGCGCTGTTAGATTCCTTACTATCGTTTAATATCAGATAGCAAACTTCTAGATAGTATTAATAGCACACGATACTGAGCCGTACTTAGGGAGATTTAGTAGTTTCTGTTAGTTGCGTGCAGCATGGAATACGATGCTTGAGCGCTGCTCAGAAGGGTCTTCTGGGAGGTTGACTGTAATGTAGTTTGAGCGAAAAACCTCAGTCGGTCGGTTTTCCTTGGCCTCTGTTTCCAGTCCAGCCACTTGAATCAACTTTACCCTTGAATCTTCTGAACGTAATTCCTTTGCTGCCTCTGACATTGCTAACACTCCTAAGTAACAATCCTGAATCCTGGTTCGACATTTGGCGTTTGTTTAAAGAACTTATATTTGATATATCGGTCCAGGCAAGTAGCAACTTAAGAGCCAACTTCAAAATCTCTTACGAAAAACTACGAAACATTCGCCGGTCCTGCTGCCGGTTTCACAGCCCGCCCGACAATCACGCTATATTAGCTCCGCGATGCTCTGCTTGATCTCTTTTATTAACTGTGCATCGGGATACTTCTCGGCGCCCACGTCTATCACATCGAGCGCCTCCCTTATCTGCCCGAGCTTAGTAAGAGCCCGGGCAAGCGAAATGTAGAGCGCGTATTCTTCGATCCCCCTTTCCAACGCCTCATAGAAGAATATTTTTGCTTCCTCATAGCATTCGCTGCTAAGAGCAGTGCGGCCGAGGATGAAAAAAGCCTCTCCGTCGGCAGCGTCACACTCATACGCGCCTATCAGCCGCTCGACGGCAAGGTCATTATGGCCGGCATCGTAATAGATTTTTCCAAGCAAAAGATCGGTTTCGCCGTCGGCGCACCCGAGATGCGAGAGTACTGCCGTTGCACGCTCAAACGCGCCGAGCTCCTTTAAATCCAACAACTTTCGCAGCACATTAGTTGCGCTATCGAGCGCTTCATAAAGCTCGTCCCTGGATAGCTCATGTGTAATCGGCTCGCAGCTAAGCGCGCACAAAAGCGCGCGATACAGTTCATATTGGACGCGGTACTCTTGATGGTCTTTAAATGTATCGATGGTTTGGCGCGCATTCTCGTAGTCACCGACGAGGGCATAGCAAAGCGCCGTGTCGGTGAGCGCATCGATGTTGGGCTGCTCTACCCAATTCACCGAACCCAACATTCCGAGCGCCTCGCCGTAGCGCCGCACGTTGACCAGGCACTGCCCTTTAAGCACGGTAACCTCGGGTATAGACGTGATGCTCTGCAGGCGATCGAGGTAGTCAAGAGCGTAGGCATAGTGGCCCAACCCCACCAAAACACGGGCGACCGCCAGGAGCGCCGTGTCGGAAGTCGCATCGATGAGCTGCTCGAGTGTCTCTTTGAGTTCTTCTGGTTTCATGGTGCGCCCGAGGCTCTCACCAAGGGCAACGAGCGCGGGCTCAAAACGGGGGTTTAGCGACAGCGCGTGCCGGTATGCGTTAACGGCATCTTCGTTTCTACCAATGGCCGCTAGCGAATCGCCGAGCATGCAGGCGGATAAATACCCGCCAACGCCCGCTTGGCCGATGTATGGCTGGGAAGCCGGGCCCATGTTCACGCAGGTGGCAAAGCACTCAGCCGCATCGGCAAATTCTCCCGCATCGAAGAGCACCGCCCCATCCAGGTGGTAGAGGTCGGAAAAGTCAGAGTAAGCCTCTATGGCATCGGCGATTACACTACGAGCCTCATCGGTTCTGCCAAGCTCCCGTAAGCACAGTGTGATATTGCGGACGAGCGACGGCGCGTGCCGGTGCATCGAAGCCGGCAGACTGGCAAATGCCTGCTTGTATGCATCTAAGGCGCCCTCGAGGTCGCCCCATCCGATGCGCTCAGCTCCCAAATTATAGAGGGCGGCTATTTCACCTAGGTCCTCTTCGGCTAGCAAAGCGGACGCATTAAGATTAAGACCGGCGCACCCGGTAACGATATTGTCACCTACCGAGGGGCATAAAATTTTAAGGTCGGCGATTCCGGCCTTGCAGCCGCCTCCCTGCGTGTTTTTGTCACCAGCCAGCACGCCATCCGTCTGGTTCCGCCACAAACGAAACGACAGGTTGTAAAGAGCCATACCGGCCCCGGCGCCGCTGGCTGAAAATTCGCTCAAGAAAAGGCCGTCAAACTCGGTGGTTTCAAGGAGGTTTCGAACCTGCGACCGGTCGATAAAGCCGAGCTCTTCACCGGCATTTATAACCAAAATCCAGCCGCCGGTCGCGTATTGTGAAATAACGGAGCGTACCGAAGCGGCGTCGACACATTCAACCGGTACGATTGTCGCGTCGATATGCCCCGCAACCACATCCGCGGTATCATCCATCGTAATAACGACGAGTTCATCGGCAACACTTCGCACGTTCTCAAGAGTGCTCGACAACCCCCAGGCACCGTCATGAGCGATCACCACAACGCTGAGCATGGGATTCGAGACATACATATCGGGAGCCCGCCATGGGCTATCAAGGTATTGCTCCGCATAGAGCACCACCGGATCGGTGCCAAGCGAGATATTATCATCGGTATCTACGTGTGAATTGACTATGAACGGCTGAAACCCTTGCTCCATTTACCCACCTGCTGCTCAATAATGCCGGTATTCACCGTCTGCTCACCTATTCCCTAACGCAAGCCCCGGCCTATCGTCTCTATTTACTAGCGCTACTATTACTATTATTATGTATCATTACCGATCGCCTTACAGCCCGGTTACGTTATGTGGCCTTTACCAACGATAAACTTACGCCTTGTTTTGCATCGGTTAACGCTTTTCTCGCCACCACAAGGTACTGGGCATACCGGCACTCTACTTCGAGGCTTTCCGGTACGATATTGAGCGTCTTTAACTTCTTCATAAACGCGTGCGCCTCGTCTTCGTCGATCCGCTCGCCCTCGATACCTTCCACCGCTAAGATTTCGTAGCCCGCCCACTTAAACATGTGGGCTACCTCGCGCAGCGTAAAGAAACGAACGGAGCCCGCCCTCTCCGACGCCCGCGTCGCCCGGTAGCGCGCACGACCGCCAAGCAGTTCTTTGATAACCGGGAAATACAGGTTGTTGGATACAGAGGCTATGAGCTGTCCGTCAGCCGTGAGAAACCTGCGCTGCCGCGAGATCAGCCGGCGCGGGTCTTTTAAGCACTCGAGCACGTTATCGTAGATGATGCAGTCGAAATAGCCGTTCTTGAACGGAAGCTCGACCTCCTCGATATCGCCGACGATGACCCGGTCAAGCCGGTCACGCGCCTGTGTGGCAAGGTTATCGTTAACCTCGACGCCGACAACTTCGCGCATATTGACCGATTTAAGCATTTCCCCGAGCATGCCCTCGCCGCACCCGATATCGAGCACGCGTTTCGCCTCGGGCGAAACAGCCTGCACAAGCAGCTGGCTCATCTTCTGCTTTAAAGCGCCGTCACGCACCCCGATGTACGGGTGCTCGCGCTCGGGCGTTGAGATCACATGCGTCAGAATAGTGTTTTGGTTTCTTTTTACCGTCTTATCCAGGATAAACTCGAGCCGGTGGTTAAACGTGTGCTCCCGCAAGACGCGCTCTTTTGCGTTTCGCGCCATCTCAGCACGGCGCTGCTCGTTTCCAAGGTAGAGATCGATCTTTTTAATGAGCTCGTCGGTGGAGGCAAACGTGTCGACCTCACTGCCGATATCAAAATGCCGGTACAGTTCGGGACGCGAGTTATCGATGAGCTGGAACCCACCGCTTGCGGCAACTTCAAATATCGCACCGTGCGGCGAAAGCGCCTCGAGGTCGTACTGGCTTCCGTTGACCATAGCCGATACATCGGGCGCCCGGTGAACATTCACAACGATAGCAGCATTGGCATAATAGCGCGCCGCATCCGCCGGATGAGCAGCCACTGTATCGAAGTGCAGAAAGTTGCCGTTGTCGGCAACAGGCAGCTTGTCGTCATGAGCAACGCCTGGACTCAATATCTTAAGTAAAAGCCCGCATTCGGCCGCATACTCGACGACATCATTTATAAGTAGCGCGTTATCGGAAAGCGAAGGCGCCACGATACAGATATCCGATTTAAACTGCGGCTCTACCAGGCGTTTAAATATCTTGGGATGTGCCGCCAGCGGCAGCTGGTGGACAACATCGCAGCCGCATTCCCGGTACAAGTTAACCGCAGCGGTTTCAACGGTGAAGATGTAATCGTACACACCGGCACAGTTAATAGTGCGCTCTATATTATATGGATCGTTGACAGCCCAGAGTACGACGCTTGCCCCCATCTTCTGTATCGATACGACCAGGGGTTTTGGAAGGCTGCAACTGTTAATAGTCAATACAAGGTCGGGCTCAAATTCGCTTACCACCTGCAGCAACGGTGCGGCAGAGTAGAAATGGAGCGCGTCCGGGGAGTAATTAATGCCCGCGTGTTCCTTCGATAAACCAAATGCATGGTTGAAAAATGCGATGTGGGCCGAAAGATCAAAGAGGCGATAATCGATATCCATGCTCTGAAGCGAGAGATCGATATACCTATCGACCGGCTCATACGCTGGATATGGGCCTGAGTTTACGAATAAGACCTTCACCGCATCCCCTTTTACCGCTGCAACTAAAAGTATTTCTGTGGCTTATATTATGTCTTAAGAGCCGCCTTCTCGACGGGCATAGCTAATTAAAAGTCTATCTGACGCCCGCTCTGTTGTAAAGCAAGCGTAAAGTGGCAAAAACCGCTAGAAAGCAAAGAACTCAAGAATATATTTGCCGGTCGCGGCCTTGGTATTCTTGAGTTCTATATAAGCTTTTCCATATGAAGTGAACCTTTCGACTAGTTCACGTTTGTATTATTATCTGATCTGCTTCCACGCTGTTAGGAGATCTCTTAATAGTGCTTCCACATGTTTAACCTTCGCAACATCGTTGTTTGCGTTGGCTAAAGTAAGTTCTTTAAGCATGTAGACATAGAGCTCTTGAAGGTTCTGCGCAACCTCGCCACCCTCTTCGGTATTTAGGGAGGCAAGGAGCTCCTCGATAATCGCTATTGCACGGACTAAATAATGAACCTTTTTACCTAAATCGCCTTTGTTCATGTAAAATGCGGTTTTATTTAGCCGACTTATGGCACCATCATAAAGCTGGATTATGAGGTCGAGCGGATTGGTCGTGGTAGTGACCATTGTATTTGTATACGCATTATGTGCGTAAGCTGTGGTTGCCATTGTCTTAACCCTTCCTATTTGCTACTATTGTAATTGGCCGCAGCCTGCTGAGTCAGATAGGTGCTCTGCCCTTGAAGCTGTTGCATCACTTTATCGAGATTATTATATTTCTTCTTTAGATCTGCTTCCATTTTATCAAGCCTGAGCGTTAGCGACTCTTCTTTCTTGGCGAGAAGTTTTGCCGTAGCATCATAGGCTTTCTGCTTGTCAGGTACGACTTGCTTTTCATAAGTACTCAGCGTGCTCTCAAGCGCTGTCGCCGCTGCGTTTATCGTAGCCACAACATTTTGCTCGTTACCAACCAGTGCTTTATCAAAGGTCGCCGAATCAAAAGATAAGACGCCGGTTTTATCGTGTGTGACGCCGAGCACTGCCAGTGAGCTATTACTATAGTTATTAGTCACCATATCTCGAAGCGTGTTCTTTAAGGACCTTAGGGTGCTATCGGTTCCAATAGAGCCCTTCGCATCTTTTGTGCCTTCTAGGCTTTTTAAGGTGCTCATCGCAGCATTATACGCTGTGACGAAAGCATTTATCTTGGATTTTATCGCATCGGTATCTTTTACTATATCAAGGTTAACTGTGCCTCCAGCGGAATCATCTTTTAGGGCAATTGTGACACCTTCAATAACGTCGGTAAACGAATTTGATGATTTCGTAATCGTAAGACCATCAACTATAAGCAAGGCATCCTTAGCGGCCAGAGATTGTGTCATATTGGTGATACCGCCGATTACGGCACCGTTCACATCATACGTCGCGTTAAACGCAAGTCTCGAGAGCCCCGTCGCATCGGTCTCAGTTGGCGCCTCTTCATATATCCCATTGTTATTCTCGTCAACTTTTATCGTGATTTTGTTTGAAGCACCGGTTGTATTTGATGTAATGAAAAGTCTATTGCCTGTCCCATCATTTACTATAGATGCGCCAACTCCGGCTTTGGCGCCATTGATCGCATCCCGCAAGCCTTTCAGTGAGTTGTTGGTCGCATCAACGGTAATAGTAAAGACGGCCCCGCTGCCCACCTGTATCTGCATTTTTTGTGTGTTGTTCAGTGAGAGATCGGCAACCTGATCGGTTGTATTGGTGAATGCAGCTGAATAGATGCTTTGCACGGTTGCCGTGTTAGTAACTTTAATGGTGTGGTGAGCAGCAGAAGCGCCGGTCGTTGCGACTCCAGCCAAGATGTTGGTATTGCTCGATACCGCTTTCATGCCCACGATATTGCTATCCTTCAGCGCTGTCATCGACCCTTTCAAGGTCGAAATTGACGAAAGAAGTGAACCAAGCCCGGTTATCTTTGCCTGGTAATCGGCCTCTTTTTTCTGAAGGTTCACAAGCGGCTGGCGCTCAACCTGCATCAACTTGCTGACAATGTCATCGGTGTTTATGTTGGAAAATATACCGGACGTCGTTACACTGCTCATGATATCTACGCCTCGTTCTCAAATCCGCTTTTTTGCATTTCTTTCATGCGTTCGTACGCCGCAACGACTTCTTTGGGTGGTATCTGCTTGATAACTTCGCCGTTCTTATCCAAGAACTGGATAACGACTTGCTTGTTATCTTGCAAC